>JBFMBQ010000207.1:0-7489 GCA_040755115.1 bacterium | reverse complement strand
CGATTGTTGTCTTTCTGTATCATACATTTCTTATGGCAAAAGTCGCCTCAAAATTTGGAAAACAAACCTGACACGCTTAAACCCAATCCCGAAGTCTAATCCCTAACCTGGCACAGCCAGAACCAAAAGAAAAAATGAAAACACAGAGCCACAGAGGGCACAGAGGACATGGAGAAATACTTTGACACGGATTAACACGGATTCACACAGATGTATGGGCGCACTGCGTGCGCCCATACAGAAATCTGCGAAAATCCGTGTAAATCTGCGTCTAAAAAATTTCTTGTCATTTTGCGCACAAGTTCAGTATTAAGACACTAAATACAGCCCAGTTCTTTTAAACTCTTGTGGTCATTATTGCCGATAATTATATGGTCAAGCACCTCAATGCCGAGGAGTTTTCCAGCATCGCAGAGTTCGCGCGTTATGTTGAGGTCGCACTGGCTCGGCGTCGGGTCGCCTGAAGGGTGGTTGTGAATAAGGAGCATCGCGCAGGCTGCCTCGCGGATGGCTTCGCGGAAGGTCTCGCGCGGGTGAAGGAGCGAGTCGGTCAGCGTCCCCTCCGAGACATTGACGAATTTTATCAGTTCGTTGCGTGTGTTGAGCAGTGCAATCCGGAAAACCTCTTTTTTCAATAAAGACATCTCCTCACTGATAAGGCGAACGACATCTTCCGGGCAGGTAATTGTCGGCTTCAGACCGTCGCGGTGCGTTGCAATGCGGCGGCTCAGTTCAAGTGCTGCGATTATCCCGCACGCCTTCGCCTTCCCGATGCCGTGCGTCCCGCTTAATTCTTTCACAGATAGATTTGAAAGCGCTTTCAGCGAGCCGTAGCGCGCAAGAAGATTGTGCGCAAGGTCTATCGCCGTTTCCTTCGGAGTGCCCGATTTTATAAGTATCGCCAGTAGTTCTGCATTGGACAGAACATCTGCCCCTTGTGCCTCCAGACGCTCGCGCGGCCGCTCGTGTTCCGGCAAATCCTTGATCCGATAGCGCGTCTGAGATGTATTCTGTCCGTTCTCTGATTTCATTTTTTTCAATATGTGTTATTATATCATCTTATGACATGCCATGAAATTATGTGCTCCTAATTCTTAATTTTTAATTACAATGGAGAGAGACTAAAAGATGAAATTCAAAATTAAATATTTGAATCTTAAAATTTTTATATATCTCCTTGTGATATTTTTCGTGGCTGAAGCCCTGTATGCTGCCGAAGCAGGGCGCACGAAGAGGGTTGTGATCGTCGTTGCAGACAGGCTTGATATTCACGATGTGATAGACCCCTCTTTGAAAAACTGGCAGACTTTGC
Organism: bacterium; assembly: GCA_040755115.1. Lineage (GTDB taxonomy): Bacteria > UBP15 > UBA6099 > UBA6099 > JBFMBQ01 > JBFMBQ01. The sequence goes on along the minus strand of JBFMBQ010000207.1, from coordinate 6,177 downwards.
TCAACGAGGGCGCCATCGGCTTGATGAACACGCGAACGCTGGAGAGAAATGACCCTGTGGCGGCATGTGCGACGGTCGGGGCGGGGGTGCGGGCAATCGGCACGAAAGAGGCGTCCCTCGCCGTGAATGTAAAAAGTATCGTTCGCGGCAGAATCGCGGGCGATATATACACATCACGCACAGGCGAACTTCCGCCCCCTGACGGCATCGTCAATCTCGGGACCGCCTCACTTGCCGAAGCCAACAGCCGAACCACCTGGCGGGCACAGCCAGGGGCACTCGGCACCGCCCTCCACGAATTCGGCTTCAATGTCGCCGTAATTGGAAACTCCGACACCGATGAACATTTCCATAGAGAGGCGATGCTGATGGTTATGGATAAACACGGCAAAGTCCCAGCCGGCGATATTTCCGTGAGAAATTATATACCCGACCCGAAGGCTCCCTTCGGCTTCGCCGCAGACCTGAATTTCCTGAAAGAAAAGTTCATGGAATTTTATCTGAAGAATCATGTGATCGTGATAGATTTCGGGGAGACGGCTCGCGTGGATTATTTCCGCACACTTGCATCCGATGACGGTTACCGCCTCGCCAAACAGAAGGCTGTCAGGGAACTTGATGATTTTCTCGGTTTTCTCCTGCGCGCGGTTGACAGGGATTACACGCTCGTGATGGTTCTTGTGCCGACCCCGTATTCAAGGGCACAGCGTGAAGAGCAGACGCTTACTCCGCTGTTGTTAATCGGTGATGACATCGTTCACGGACTGCTCACTTCTGCTTCCACACGCAGGCAGGGGCTGGTTACCAATATGGATGTCGCACCGACCGTGCTCTCATACTTTGATATTCCAGTTCCGCCTTTTATGCTCGGCGCACAAGTTAAGACCATTGCCAGAAAACAACCTCTGTCTTATATTCTTAAATTTTATAACAAGGATGCCTTCACCGAATCCCATTCAGGCTTTATCAAGGCGATAATCTATTTTCAACTCGTGGTGCTCGTCCTTGCATATCTCACGGCGGTTCGCCTCGGCGCAATGCACTCGGTCTGGCTGCATCTGATGCAGTGGGTCATTCTGACAGCGGCGGGAATTGACTTGGCGGTTCTTCTTGTTGCTCCGGTTGATGCGACGAGTATGAATGCGTATCTGATTGCGGTGTTAGCGATGCTGGGTGTAATAACGGGGCTCGTGAGCCTTGTGCCAGGCGCTGCCCTGCGGATGGCTTCGCTGGCATTTCTGTATTTCCTTTGCCTCGCCGTAGAGCAGTTGCTCGGTGCGCCGCTGTCGCGCGAATCAATGCTCGGCTATTATCCTCAAATCGGCGCACGGTATTATGGGATCGGCAACGAGTATATGGGCTTTCTCATCAGCGCGCCCATAGTATTCGGCGCGTTGATGCTTGATATGATGAAGGGGCATCGGTTGATAAAGATTCTTGTGGCGGCACTGTTCGGCGGTGTTCTTCTTGTGGTGGCATCGCCGGGGCTGGGAGCGAATGTGGGCGGGCTGATCTCGTGCGGTTTTGCTTTTTTATGGATGGTGTGGACGATGCGCAACGGACGGATGAGTCTGCGCAGTGTGTTACTTCTGATTCTGGTGGTCGCTGTGCTCGTTGCAGCCTTTGCGTTTTATGATTTCAGCGGTTCAGGCGGCGATGCCTCGCACCTCGGCAGAATGGTGATGAGGGTTAAGAGCGAGGGGTGGAACGAATTTTTCACGCTCGCATCACGCAAAATAGGCACTAACCTGCGTCTTCTCATGGGCAGTTCCTGGAGCGCGCTGTTTGCGATTCTTGGTGCTGTGGCTCTGGCTGTATACTATTTCCCGATTGAGCGTGTGGAGAAAATCTTCACTCATTATGTGTATTTCCGCCGCGGGTTTGTGGCATCGCTTGTCGGAGCGGGAGTAGCGTTCCTTGCAAACGATTCGGGCATCGTTCCAGGCGCCACCTGTCTCATACTGCCGCTTGCAGCCTTGTTCATTATCCTGTTTGCTCAACATGGCAGGGAACAAAAAGTGCATGGTGCGTAAATGGATAAGACGGTAGACGGTAGATGGTAGAAGCAAGATGATTTTTAACCGTCTCACATCTTCCGCCTACCATTTCCCATAACATTAACCTCAACCCCATTGTTGGTTCGGGGTTGAACCCTGAACCAAAATGCATATTACCCTTTAATCCTTAATCCTGTTTTTTATATTTGTTTCTCGGCAACATAATATAGAGCACGAACTGCGTCCCCGCTTTAAACCAGTAGAGCAATTCTGCGAGTGAACGCAGGCGCAGGATTCGCCCGATGATGTAGCCCGGTCTCAGGTAGAAGGTGCGCAGGAGCGAGCGTTGAATGCGCAGCAGGTCTTGCGGTGAAAGCGAGTGTGTGCGCGTGAAGGGGCAGGCGGTGAAGGTCTGTGCATAAGCAGACCAGGGAACTGACGGTAAAAGCCCTTTGTGTTCCATCAGCATGCGCAGCGCAGTGCCAGGAAAGGGAGTAGTAACAGCGGCGGAGATGAGGTCTGGCTTTATTTTTTTGATCAGGTCTCGTGTAAGGCGGTTGTCTTCGGCGGTTTCCTCCGGGTGCGATCCGACCATAAGAAAGGCGCAGGACATTATGCCAGCCTTGCGCGTGAGGTGGAAGGCTTCGTTAATCTGTTCAATCGTGATGTCTTTTTTGAGTTGGTTGAGAATGCGCTGACTGCCTGATTCCACACCGTAGGCGATCTTGCGGCAGCCGGCGGATGCCATCGCCTTGAGCATTTCCCCGTCAACATGATCAACGCGCGCATCGCAATCCCAGGTAATCCCAATTTTTGCTGCTTCTTCACAAAAATTCATCACCCGTGCCCTGTCAAAGGTGAAGGCATCGTCATCAATCGTGAAATGCCTGATGTTGTAAGTTCCAACGCACTGGCGGATTTCGTTCATGAGGCTTTCAACCGATCTGAAGCGGAGCGATCTTCCGAAGAGGGAGTGAGCGGCGCAGAAGATGCAGTGGCAGGCGCAGCCGCGTGTGGTGAACAGTTGAGTGGCGCGTTGCAGGATGCCCGGCGTAGGTGCGCCGTGATAGAGATTGAGTTTGAGGATACCTCGTTCCGGCATCGGGAGCGAATCAAGTTCAATCGGCTGTGCAGTGATGTGTGTAAAATCGGTGATTTCGCCGCCGCTGCGCAATGCACATAATGGTATTGGATTTTCCGCCCATTGATTATCAGCGACAGCGCGGCAGATTTCAATAAACTTTATTTCGCCTTCGCCTGCAACCGCGGCATCAAAATCACTGAATTCTTCAAGCGTGCGGACGGGCAGCGCACTTGCGTGTGCGCCGCCGACAACGGTTTTCGCCGCAGGCAGCACCTTTTTTACTGCACTTGCAATCGCCGCCGCAGACTCAATCACTGGTGTCATCGCGGTGAAACCGACTATTGCCGGCTGCTCCTCCCTCAACTCTCGCGTAAACCTTTCAGGCACCCATCGCTCTACTTCCAAGTCAATTATCCTCACATCATAACCTTCTCTGCGTGCTGCGGCGGCAAGATAACACAATCCAATCGGGTGCTGTAGCGCATGTGAACCTACGCGCCTGCCCATTGAACTGCCCGGTCTGATCAGCCAGATTTTCATAATTCGTTCACGCAAAGAACGCAGAGATTTAAATAGAGAGCGCAAAGTTTATTCAGCCAACTTCTATTATAATAGGATAGCGATTATGCTGACAGGACTTGAGGTATTACTCCAAAAAACGCCAAAGCGGCTGAAAGGCAAATCTATCGGGCTTGTCGTTCATCCTGCATCTGTAGATCACAGCCTTAACCATGCGGTTGAATTGCTGCACGGACACAAGGATTTCCAGATCACCGCTTTGTTCGGTCCACAGCACGGCATACGCGGCGAGACGCAGGATAACATGATTGAGTGGGAAGGGTTCGTGGATGAACGGACGGGTCTGCCGGTTTACAGCCTTTACGGGGCGAGCCGCGAGCCGACGGCGGAGATGATGAAGGATATTGATATAATGGTAGTGGATTTGCAGGATGTCGGAACGCGGGTTTACACCTTTACATCAACGCTTTTTCTTGTGATGGAGGCATGTTCACGGCACGGGCGAGAGGTTGTAGTGCTGGACCGCCCGAATCCTATCAACGGCATCGGCATGGAGGGTTATCTGCTTGAGGCGCAGTTCAGGTCGTTTGTCGGCATGCTTGAGTTGCCGATGAGGCACGGGCTGACGATGGGGGAGTTGGCGTGTATGTATCGTGCGGCGCGTGGGCTGGCATGTCCGCTGCAAGTAGTGCGGATGTGCGGCTGGCGCAGGGAGTGGTGGTTCGGTTCAACGAAACTGCCGTGGGTGATGCCCTCACCCAATATGCCGACGCCCGACACAGCCGCCGTTTATCCGGGAACTGTTATTTTTGAAGGGACTAACATATCCGAGGGGCGCGGCACTACGCGCCCGTTTGAGATCATCGGCGCGCCGAGGGTTGAGCCTGAAATATTTGCGGGTGCGATGAATTCAAGAAATCAACAGGGTGTTCATTTCCGACCGCTCTTCTTTCAGCCGACTTTTCATAAATGGGCAGGCGAGTTGTGCGGGGGCGTGCAGATTCACATAACTGACAGGGAAAAATTCCAGCCGTTTCTTACTGCTTTGAGTATGCTTGTGGAAATCACGCGCCGATGGGGAGAACATCTGCGTTGGAAGGAGCCGCCTTACGAATACGAAAAAGAGAAACTCTCGATAGATATAATTGCAGGCACAAATAAATTGCGAATCGGGCTGGAAAAGGGGCGCACTGCCGATGAAATGCAGCAGGAGTGGATGGAAGGATTAAATAAGTTTGCCGATTTCAGGAAAGATTTTCTGCTTTATTGATTCTAAAATAATCGCCTGCGGCGATGAAAATGAACCACAGATGAACACAGATTTACACAGATGTAGTCGGCGGCGGCGTGCCGCCGCCGATCATATGATATATTGCCCTGAAATGACGAAACAGGAATTTTTTTGTTGCATTTTTCAGTTTTTCTTTTATTAATATTAATGTAAGTTTTTGTAACATGCCCAAATAAGGGATAAGAGGTGAGGAGAAATGACAAGAATGGGAAAGGTGTTGCTTGCTGCCGGAATTGTTGTGGGGATATTAATTGGGATCGTCCTTGCAGCGCGCTTTGACCTGCTCGCTACACTGCGCGCGGAATTACCTGTGGGTCTCTCTGCCGGAACATCAACGGCATCGCCGGAAGCAATTCCGGGTTCTTTCGTTGAATTGTCCGAGAAAGTGAAGCCGAGCGTTGTTAATATCAGCACAACAAAGACCATAGAGCATCCCAGAACGCCCTTTGGGAATGAAGACACCTTCCCAGGTTTTCCCGATGATGACTTCTTCAAACCCTTTTTCCCGCAGGGACCTATGAAAACACAAAGCCTCGGCTCCGGCTTCGTCATTGATGAGCGCGGCTACATTGCAACCAATGCACATGTGGTAATACAGGCGGATGAAATTCAGGTAAACTTGCTTGATGGGGGCACATACAAGGGCAAGGTTATAGGCACCGACACCAAGACCGATCTCGCTGTGATCAAAATTGAAGCAGATAAAAAACTGCCCGTCCTGAAATTCAGCGATTCTGATGAATTGAAGGTCGGCGAGTGGGTGATGGCAGTGGGCAATCCGTTCGGGCTTGCGCATACGGTTACCGCCGGCATTATCAGTGCAAAGGACAGGCAGATCGGGCAGGGACCTTACGATGATTTCATCCAGACCGATGCGTCAATTAATCCGGGCAACAGCGGCGGTCCGCTCGTGAACCTGCGCGGTGAGGTTGTCGGCGTGAACACTGCCATCAATCCGGCAGGACAGGGCATCGGCTTCGCTGTTCCTGCCAACATTGGCAGGCATGTCTTCAATGAACTCATAGAGCACGGCAAGGTAACGCGCGGCTGGCTCGGTATCGGGATACAGAAACTCACTGAAGAACTTGCAGAGCAGTTAGGGGTGAAGGACAAGAAAGGTGTGGTGGTGTCGGGCTTGCTTGAAGACAGCCCAGCGGGGAAAGCAGGTGTCAGGCAAGGCGATGTGATAGTTGAATTTGACGGCAAGAAAGTAGAAACCATGCAGCAGTTGCAGCAATTTGTGGCTGTTACACCTGTAGGAGATAAGGTGGAAGTGGTGGTCATTC
>JBFMBQ010000206.1:0-2962 GCA_040755115.1 bacterium | reverse complement strand
GAGTTCTTGAGCAAACTTCGGTCCTATAATGGAGAGTATTACAGTTGAATCCGGGAATTTATCGCCGATAAATCCAAGATATGATGGTATTGTAAAATAGTTTTCGGTGTTTATGACGAAATTGAATTGAATGCGGACTCCCGAATCATAGAGGTTTTTTGCGCCTGCGATTGTTTTTTTGAATGCTCCGGGAGTCTGCGTTATGCTGTCGGAAATTTCCGATGTGTGCCCGTGGAGTGAAATCAAGGCGAAGGTCAGACCATTTGCAACGAGTTGTCCGGCGTATTCAGGGTCTGCCATTCTTATTGCATTTGTCTGGAGTTCTATATTCTTAATGCCGGCATCGGAGACTGTTTTAATATAATCTGGAAGTTGCGGGTTAAGTGTTGGTTCTCCACCAGTGAAAACGATAATGCTGTTTGAATTTAATTCCCAAATAATTTTTTTTAATGCGATTTCAACAATCCTGTGTGGTACGCTGCCGAGATCGGGGTCAACCCAGCAGAAAAGGCATCGTTCGTTGCAGTTGTAATTGGTGCGGATCAGTATCTGTTCAAGTTCACCAACTTTTACCTCGTATTTGTATCGTGTAAGGAACAGATTTGCCTTGATAAGTTTCTCGCAGTATGTTTTTTCGGCTTCGGGATTCAAAGTGAGGAAAGGTTTGATTGTATTTTTGTGTGCCTGAATATAACTCTTATTTAATCCGGGACATGATGGCGAGAAAAGACATTCCCCGCAGACTCTGACTGGTGTAATTTTTGTGGGTGAACGATAATAAATGTCGTGCGGCAGATCAAAATATTCAAAACAGGAAGGCAGAAGACACGGTGCAGGCGACCAGCGTTGATCAATTCTTAATTTAAGTTTTTCCTTTTTTATTAGTGATTCTAAAATCTGATCCAGAAGTAAATAACTGTAACTTTGTTCTTCCGTTATATCCATGTCCATATCCATGAGTGAGAGTATTATTTCGTGGTCTGAACCGAAATTGGATACTATCTTTTCTATAAGCGGTGCAAGTAAGTGTAAATATCTTCGGGTTACCCAAATTTCAAAATTTATATTGATACCTGATTCAATCAGGTTTCGTGCGCCGATGAAAGATGTATCAAGGTGATCAACCGATATAAAATTATTATTAGGGAAATCTGGTTTTTCATCCATCCCTAAAGAAATAACGGCATAAGTCAACCCCGCCGATTTCAAAACTTTAACATTTTGAGGAACTGATTCAAGCAAGCCCGGCGTTTCTATCCCGCGGTGTGGTATCTTTTTTCTTGCTGCATGCTTTAAGCAATCTGTTACTATTGCTGTATCAACATCAAACGAAACTGGCGTCTGTATAACTATGTTCAGCGCTCCGTTATAGGCAGCCTGGTTGATCTCTCTTCTCAATTCGGTGCGGTTTTTCACCGGGTAAACAGCCTTATCCTCATCTGCGCCTTTTTTCTCTTGTCTTTCAAAGTGGAATAAATAAATGTAATTAGGGAATTCTTCCATTTTATGCCACAATCATATCTATTCAATATAAATTCTAATATGAAGATACTAAGAATACAATTTTGACCGCTCTCTTTTTAAGAACAGAGAGAACAATGCTGCGACAGGAATCATCGTCATGGTCAGAATTCCAACGACACCGAACGGCAGAGCGAAGCCAGGGAGCGCACCTGACATCAGGCTGCCCGTGAGCGTTCCAGCGATTGTTATTGTGGCAGCGAGACCTACAGGGGCGCCCACGCGGGCTGCTGGAAACAATTCCGCAAGGGCGATCTGGTAAAAAAGAAGAAACATCGCATCGCCTGTCACATGCAAAATCTTAACACCGATAAGTTGGAGAAGGTTGTGAACAAACAACATAAGAAAGTTGGAAGCGCCGGAAAATAAAAGACCGAAATAAAGCAGAGAGCGCGGCACCGCTGCCTTTGAACCGAACCAGCCACAAATGAGCGTCATCACCACAAGCACTGCGGCGATGATGAGAAATACCTTGCCTATAGTGATTTCAGTCAGTCCGAGATTCTTCTTCAGGAAAAGAGTGAAGCAGACATCTTCAACCCCGAAGTGGAGACCGAACACAAAAACTATTGCGAGGAAGCACCACACCGACCACCGTCTCAGGTCCATCGCATAATCGGCGAGGCTGAACCGTTCAGGCTTAATATGCGGCAGTTTGAAGGATAGAATAAAAAATGGAATGAAGGTTGCCGATGACACGACGAAAATGTCGCGCAGGTCCATGCCGAGCAGGAGATATCCGCCAACGAGTGGTCCCACCCCGTATCCGAATTGCTGAAGAGAGTTAAAGACGGCGAGTTTGAGCGGGCGTGAACTGATGCCGAGTATCTTTAAGTAAAGAGAATTCATGTTTGTTCTGAACACGGCAGTGCCTGCCCCGATGCCTATGAACAGTGGCAGCATAACGGCGGAGTTTTCTGCAAACCGAAGGAGGAAAATTGAGGTTGCCAGCAGCAGTATCCCTGCTGATACAAGCGATCTGACAGAATATCTGTCGCTCATATAGCCGAGCGGCACAGTCAATGCGAGCAGCACAAAAGGAATGGTGGAGAAGAGCAGCCCTATCTCAGCCTGCGTTACACCGATGCGATTGAGATGTATAGGCACGAAAGCAAAAAACATGCGGAAGCAGAAATGATAGGAAAAGACGATGAGCGATGGCACAAGAAATTTTTCCGCCTTCTGCAAGATATTTGTTTCACCATTAGGGCGTCTGAACATTCAAACATTTTAACAGTAAGAGCGGAAAGAATATAGTGTCGTGTTGACAATTGCATGACGCATGTCGTGAATTCTTATTAAACGAATAATGAATACCGAACATTGAATTTCTAATTATGAAGTTCTTCTTCCTTCAATTTTCGGCATTCCTTGTTCAACATTCTACATTCAATTAAATTGTTCGCTCCACCCGCCGTTGGATTTTGTGATAAAATGAAGA
>JBFMBQ010000205.1:0-15368 GCA_040755115.1 bacterium | reverse complement strand
AAACAAGCAATAAAAGACGGAGATTTGATAAAAACAGCGGCGCATAAAAGAAATTTCTTAACGACCACTTAAACGGTTTCCCCGGAATATATTTGTGGAGAAAAAAACCGAGAATGATAAGCGCCAGCAATGCAACAAATGATGGGAAATGAAAAAAGGCGAGTATAGCAATAACGAGCACCGTAAGGACACTGATAAAACAGCAGGAGAGGCAGTTCCCTAAACAGCAGCCGGATTGCATATTAATGCTGTGTGAAAAAATATTCGTAGGGTGTATAATTCACGGTTGCGTGTATCGTTTATTGGTTGCGCTGCTTGAATCGGGACTCGTAGTTCGCATTTCGTAGTTCGGGAAAAATTTTTAAATCCCGAACCCCGAACTACGATTCCAGCGGCGCAACCGCAAACGAATGACGATTAACAGTCATAGATTAAAGCCATAGAATATGTCAAAAATTAACATCACAAACCAATAGTGCTACCTGTTACCCCTGAGAACCATGCCCGGTCTCGGATCGGGCTTGAAGGTATCGCCTTCTAAAATATGATGCCCGTTGATAAAAACATGCTCTATCCCCGCAGGAAAAACATCGGGTTTCTCAAAGGTTGATAAACTGGCGATCTTTTCGGGGTCAAATATCTGTATATCAGCATAGTAATTTTCTTTTATCAGACCGCGGTGCTTCAACTTGAAGTGTTCGGCAGGCAGCGATGTGAACTTCATTACCGCCGTTTCTAAAGACAGCATTTTTTTCTGGCGCACATAGCGGCTGATGAATTTCGGATAACACGCATAAAAAAGTTGCGACGGCTTGCCGAAACCCATAAGTATCGTATCTGTGGAAATCGCCACTTCCGGATGCCTGATCGGGCCAAAAGTTGAACGCTCGGTGAAATTATCGTCAGGCTGCGCCATTGATTCAAACACCAGAACCCTGCCGTTCTCCTCAAGCAGCAGGTCGCACGCAGCATCAAACGGATGCGTCTTGCGCTCCTTTGCTATATCCATCAAACTCATGCCTTCAAGCCGTTTGTTTTTCTCGGTCTGCACCGACATAATCCGTGCGCACTCCCAGCCCATCACGCGGAACAGATTCAGCGACCAGGAGTCGCCCTCCACATGGGGCCAGGTCATCTTCCCGTGCTCTATGCTGTGCTTCATCTTCTGCCGCAGTTCGGGGTCACGGAGACGCGATAGAGTTTCTTCAATGCCGCCGTCAGCAAGCACCCACGGCGGGAAAAACGCCAGAATGTGCGTGAACCCTGTGGTTGTCGGCATCACATCCGCAAGCACACGGATGCCTTTTTCGCGCGCAGCCGCAACGCGGTTTATGCGCCCCGCAAGCGGGCGGTCTATCGGGATGGGAAGCGTCCACCACGCCGACATCCGCGCAAGCCCGCGGATCAACTTCCGCGCATACGGCGATACCCACCCGGCGTCGGGCACCCAGAAAATGTGCGAAATCTGCGCCCGTATTTCAGCCTCGCGCGCTACCTCAATCACTTCATCTATCGCCATATCCAGCGTGTTTGAATAACTGCGCAGGTGGCTCGTGAAAATCCCATCGTGCTTCTTGACAACCTTGCCGAGATATACCAGTTCGCGAGTGTCGCTCTGATTGCCCGGGAAGTATTGCAAGCCGGTGGACAGCCCGATTGCGCCTTCCTCAAGTGCGCGGTCAAGCCCGTTTCCCATCCCATGCAGTTCCTCATCGGTGGCAAACCTCATCACCGCGCCCATCTCGTTGCCTCTGATCAGCCCGTGCGGCGCCAGTATCGCCGTATTCAGCAGCACGCCGCGCCCCTCAAGCGTGTCAAGAAACTCCCCCATGCTCGCCCACTGTATCGCATCGTCAAAATTGAAACTCGTGAAAGCCTCTATGTAATCCTTGATCATCTGGCGGTTCTTCTCGCCGATGGGTGCGAGCGAGATTCCGCAGTTGCCGCCTATCAGCGTGGTGATTCCCTGCCGCACAAGCGGCTCAAGTATCCTGTGATGATCGTGGCGGAAAACAGACATATCGGCGTGCGAATGACAATCCACCGCGCCGGGGCAGACCACCTTGCCGCCCGCGTCTATCACCTTTGCCGCCGATGCTCCGTTTACGCTGCCGACAAAAGCGATCCGATCATCCTTCATGCCGACATCAGCATGGAAGCCCGCCTTCCCGCTGCCGTCAACAACAAGTCCGTTCTTTATCAATGTGTCAAACATTTCTGTGTCTCCATTTACACTTTGCAATATTATATTTGTTTGAAAAAATTTAATCCAGATGGATTGTTTTTTGACGCAGATCAACGCGGATTGAAGCGGATAAAACTGCGAGCCGCGAAGTTCACGAAGCGGTTGTGTTCATAGATATGCTACAAATTCTTACTGCTAACTTTTAATGGAAATCCGCAGTTCGGATGGATTCGTGATTACTGTGAAAAATGGAGGTATTCTTCAGTTGGGGATATAATAAAACATTTGATTAGGTTTGTAATATCTCGACTATTTTCTGGATGATTTCATCAAACTTGTTCTGTCTGAGATGCCCGATACGATAGAGGATGATATTCTGGTCGGTGGTAAAAATACGATTTGGTCTGACATTGCTGTCTTGCTTTAGAGAACCGTCGTCGAAATCTTTGTCTTCAAGTTGAACAGCGTATTTATCTTTGACCCCCTTGCTGGTTATCTGGCAGAGGATATAATCGTCTCCCTCAAGGTCTGCGATTATCAGCGCCGGACGCCTTTTTGCCTGAGTCAAGTCTGAGAAAGGGAAAGGAACAACAACGATGTCACCTCTTATAAACTTTGCCAAGCCTGATCTTCCTCCGGTCTCAACCAGTCTTTTTTAAGGGAAGATTCGCTTGCTATGGCGGTTCCCAATTTTTCCTTGAAATTACTTGCCCGCAGAAAACGGATGAACTCCAGAATTTTATCAAAATAAGATTCCGGAAGTTGCTCGATTTCCTTAATAATCGAATCTTTTCCCGACATTGTTCTCACACCCCACTCTTTCTAGTTTGACTTCACGATAAATTTTACCTGAAAAATGAAATGTTTCCAGTTACCCATGGTTATTTTCTGCGAAAAGAATATTCCAGACCGATGTCTCAATGTAGAGTTTCAGTTTCTTCACGATTTCATTTTAATTCAATTCGGGATTTCTTTCCAGCGGGACTTCTTTAGTGAAGTTCCAAACCCGCAAATCGCAAGACGCGACCCCATTCCCTCCAAGTCCAGTTCGTTATTTGATTTGGCATTGTTATGATATTCAGTCGTCCCTGAAAAAGTGCTTTTTATAAGGAAAGAACTTTGGAGTGCGGTGATTCATCACCGCTTTGTTTATGACGGGAATTAATTCCCGTCTTTGAAAGCGACAATGAATTGTCGCACTCCAAATTTGTGTCATGTTGTTTATGCGAAAATTCACTTGTTTATCAAAACATCATGTTCAATTAAAATAAAGGACATACAAAAGGAAGGGGGGATAGAAAATGAGACAACTTCATACATGGTCTTTGAAGAAATTCGCAACGGTTTTTGCAGCAGTGGCGATCATTGCTGTTGCGTTTTTACTGCACGACACGGCGGGCGCGCAGCAGACAGGCAGGAAATGCGACCCACACAAGGACAAAACACTGTATATCATCGGCTACGCGCACCTTGATACTCAGTGGCGCTGGACATACAAAGACAGCATCTACACTTTTATCCCGAACACGATGCACTTCAACTTCAATCTGTTTGAGAAGTATCCCGGCTATCATTTCAACTTCACGGGTGCGCGGCGATACATGATGATGAAGGAGTATTATCCCGCCGATTATGCCAGAGTAAAGGATTACATCGCGCAGGGGCGGTGGTATATTTCCGGCTCGTCAGTTGACGAGGACGACGCGAATGTGCCGTCGCCCGAATCAATTGTCCGTCATGTGCTCTACGGCAACAGGTTCTTCAATAAAGAATTTGGCAGAACGAGCATTGATTACATGCTTCCTGACTGTTTCGGGTTCACCGCGTCGTTGCCGTCCGTGCTGGCGCACGCCGGGCTGAAAGGATTTTCAACACAGAAACTTTCGTGGAACTCAGCGGTCGGAATCCCGTTCAATGTCGGCGTCTGGGAAGGACCTGACGGGCGGTATGTCGTTGCCGCGCTCAATCCGGGCAGTTATGGCAGCCAGATACGCGCGGATCTCAGCAAGGACATGCACTGGCTCAACAGGATTGAGGAACTCGGCAAAAAGACCGGCTTCTATGGTGATTTTAAGTATTACGGCACAGGCGACATCGGCGGCTCGCCCGACGAGGAATCGGTCAAATGGCTACAGAAAAGCCTTGAGAGCGACGGGCCGGTATGCGTGTATCCTTCGTCATCAGACCAGATCTTCAGGGATGTAACCGACGCCGATATTGCGAAAATGGACCGTTATAAGGGTGATCTGTTGCTCGTTGAGCACTCCGCCGGCTCGCTCTCCTCCCAGGCATACATGAAGCGCTGGAACCGTAAAAACGAGTTGCTCGCCGACGATGCGGAGCGCGCATCGGTGGTCGCCGACTGGCTCGGCGCAATTCCATACCAGCGCGAAAGGATCACGAATTCGTGGTATCTCATACTCGGCAGCCAGATGCACGACATTCTTCCAGGGACATCGGTGCCGAAGGCTTATGAATTTTCATGGAACGACGAAGTGATCGCGCTGAACAATTCAGCAGGCGTGCTTGAGGCTGCGGTCGGCGCTGCGGCGCGGGAACTTGACACTCGGGTAACCGGCGAGCCGGTCGTTGTTTTCAACCCGCTCTCGTCGGCACGCGAGGATATCGTCCAGGCGAAAGTGAGATTCAACGGCAGCGCGCCCGCAAATGTGCGCGTATTCAACCCGCAGAATGAGGAAGTGCCCTCTCAGATCGTGAGCAAGGATGGAAACGAACTTGAAATAATCTTCCTCGCGGAAGTCCCCTCCGTCGGTTACGCAGTCTATGATGTCAGAAAATCCGAAAAGCCGTGCGCGATCAAGACCGGACTCAAAGTAACTGCGAATGAACTTGAAAACGATCTCTTCCGTGTGAAGATAGACGGTAACGGCGATGTGTCAAGCATAATGGACAAGACAGATGGACGCGAGGTGTTGTCCGCTCCGGCGCGGCTCGCAATGTTAGAGGACTCGCCGCGCGACTATCCGGCGTGGAACATAGATTGGGATGACCGGCAGCAGCAGCCGAGGGCATTCGTGCAGGGACCGCCCGAAATCCGCGTCACCGAAAATGGACCGGCGCGCATCGCGATTGAAATAACGCGCGAGGCGGAAGACTCACGCTTCTCCCAGACCATCCGGCTCACCGCAGGCAGCGCCGGCAACCGGGTCGTGTTTGATAACAGTATTGACTGGCGCACGCCCGGCGCCTGCCTCAAGGCAGCCTTCCCGCTCAGCGTCGCGAATGAAAAAGCCTCTTACAACCTTGAACTCGGTGTCGTAGAGCGCGTGAACAACCACCCGCGCAAATACGAAGTGCCATCGCACCAGTGGTTTGACCTCACCGCCGCCGACGGCAGTTACGGCGCATCAATACTTGAAGACAGCAAGTTCGCCTCCGACAAACCTGACGACAACACCATCCGACTGACTCTGTTGCGCACACCGGCTTGCACCGGTTACTGCGACCAGGCGACACAGGACTTCGGGCACCACCAGATTACTTACGCAATCGCGCCGCACGAAGGCGACTGGCGCAGGGGCGACTCGCACTGGCAGGCGTTCCGTCTCAATCAACCCGCGCTCGTATTCAATGCGCTGAAACACAAAGGCTCGTTGGGCAAATCATTCTCTTTTCTTAAAACAAACACGAACCAGGTCGCCGTGCGCGCGATCAAGAAGGCTGAAGAAGGCGACGAGATCATCATCCGCGTCCAGGAACTGCACGGCAGACCGGCGAACGGCGTGAAGATTTCATTCGCCGCGCCGATTGTTTCCGCGCGCGAGGTCAACGGACAGGAACAGGAGATCGGCGCCGCGCAGGTAAAGAACGGTGAACTTGTCGTTGACATGACGCCGTTCATCCTCCGCGCGTTCGCGGTCAGGATCGGCAAACCTGCAAAGCCGGTTCCCCAGCCTTTGTCATCGCCCATCACACTCGTATATGATACAGATGCGGCGAGTCTTGATAGTGAAAAATTCACCGCCGGCTTTGATGGTAATGGAAACTCATACCCCGGCGAAATGCTCCCGTCGGAACTTTCTGTTGATGGAATCACTTTCAAACTCGGACCGACCGGCCCGGGACAAAACAACACGCTCGCCTGCCGCGGACAGAAACTCACGCTCCCGAAAGGGAATTTCAACAGACTCTACATCCTTGCGGCGGCAGCCGGCGCTGATGTCAAAGGCAACTTCAAAATTGACAACAATCCCGTCGCACTCAACATCCAGGACTGGACTGGCTATGTTGGTCAGTGGGACAACCGAATCTGGAAAAACGACAAGGAAATCCTCGGTTTGAAACCCGCCTTCACCAAGCGCGCGGAAATTGCGTGGTTCGCCTCGCACCACCACAACGCCGATGGAAAAAACCAGGCGTACAACTACAGTTACCTGTTCAAATACCGGATTGATCTCCCCGACAAAGCCGCTGTCGTAACGCTGCCGGACGACGAGCGGATACGCATCTTCGCTGCGACGGCGGCATGGAACGAGAATGACGAGGTTGCTCCGGCGCAACTTCTTTACGACGATTTTGAGCGGTCGGAGGATGCGCCGAGTTTCTCACCCGCCGGCGGGAGACACAATGACTCCATCTTCGTCTCCATCCTGCCGCCGTGGTATTCAAACTACGATGAGATCCGATATACGACAGACGGCAGCGACCCGACCCCGAACTCGGCGCTCTACAGCACCCCCTTGCTCGTTACCGGAAAGACGGCGATCAGGGCGCGCGCGTTCGGCAGGGACGGCAGGAGCGGGCTGATCGGCGCCTCGGAATACGATGTCAACGATGTTACGCCGCCGCGTATTGAAAGCGTGATCGCATTCGGTCTCGCGCCTTCGGTGATTGTCGGATTCTCCGAGCCGGTAGATAAAACATCGGCTGAACGAGCGGAGAACTTCAGCATCGCGCCGGCCATAAAGGTGGAATCCGCAGAACTCGCCGCCGACAAAATTACACTGACACTGAACCTGTCCTCAATACCCATCGTCGGACAGAAATACACGCTGACCGCGCATGGACTTCGCGACCTCTCCGCGGCGGCGAATGCGATATCCGCCCCGGTCAGTCAGGAATTCAGCACGGTTAGACCGGCACTTGATGTGAAATTCAGAAGCAAGGATGTCGCCATGAGCCTCGGCGTGCCGGGCGTGAGCCGGGACTTCAGGCTTAACGGGAATCCGAAAACGGCGAAAGGTATCTTCGGGCTGGCGCTTCGCCTCTCAGGCGAAGGCGATTGCATCATCTTCAGCGACCGGCCGGAACTCAACCCGACAAAAGCCATCACCCTCGCCGCCTGGATCAAGCCCGAAGACTGGAACGGCAACCACCGAATCATGCAGAAAGGCAACGATGACAACCAATACAGGCTGCTTAAGGAAAATGACAAATTCGTGTTCCACCTGGCAAATGTTGGAACGCTGACGGGACCTCTGCCCCCAAGCGGAAAATGGAGCCATGTAGCCGCAACCTACGACGGACAACTCATGCGACTCTACATTGACGGCGCCACCGTCGCTGAACAGTCCGCTTATGGCGAAATACCTGCATCGGGCGACCCGCTCCACATCGGCGCAAAGAGCACGAACTCGGTCTCCGGTGACTATTTCAAGGGGGACTTAGACAAAATCATGATCTGGGGCTACGCGCTCCCGCCGGACCAGATAAAAATGCTCGCTAATCCGAAGCCGGCCGGGTTGAAAGATTGAGCAATAAGAACCGCAAAGACACGAATACGCAGAGAACGGGAAAACGCTCCGAAATTAGACGGTGAATTAAGGATTGTTTTTTGACGCAGATCAACGCAGATTGACGCGGATAAAATTGAGAACCACGAAGTTCACGCAACTTCTATGTTCTTAGATATGCCGCAAATTCTTACTGCTAACATTTAATGGGAATCGTCAGTTGGTGATGGGTTTATTATTACTGTAAAAAGTGGCGGAAACCCGCAGTTTGAGGTCTTTAAATTTCGGAGTGCGACACCGCACTCCAAATCAAACTTCACTCCCACTAACGATTAGTTACATAAATCAACAAGTCTTTTTTACCCTCTTGTATTATTCACAATATGAACATGATGGAAAAAATTTTAATCTTGTTTATCCTGTGTATCTCCTGCATTCGCAGGGCAGGCTCTGTGAGTATGAATAATTCAGATCATCCTTCGTTGTTCCGAACAAAACATATAATTAACAAAATTAAAGGATGCTAAAAACATAACTACCATCACCGCCAATAACGGAATCACCCATCGTAGAGAATTGGGAAAAAATTCGGGGAAGTAGCGCCACCAGAAGTCCCAGCCGACACCGCCGGTCGGGTCGGGCGGGACGGCATACGGCGCCAGATTTTTCCACGGGAAATCCGCCTTCATCTTTTCACGGAGTTCTTCTTTGTCCAGTTGCCCGTTCAAAACGGTATGTTTCAGTAGCCACCAGTGCCCGCTCAACGGCGAAAATTCAGGGACGAAATGGTCAAGAAGCAGGTCGTCGCGTAGTTCCACGCGCCCCGGCGTAAAAAGTATGCCGTAAGGTATCTGCGATTTTGTGAGTTGAATATACTCGTTGAAATTTACCGCCGAACCGAGTGCCTGAACAAAAATTGATGCCGCAATAACACATGCGATAAAAAATTTCTTCTTCCATTGCCATTCCGCCACATCCCTGAATAGATACCCCAGCGGCAGAACCATCAGCCCCATCAGTGGCACAAGAAAGCGCGGTCCCCATGTGTAATCGCCGTGCCACTGATTCCATTTGCCGTAAACGATCAGAAAAACAAGACAGATTGCAGCAAATAAAACGGCTTCATCACGGCGCCGCTGATAGAAATCGCGCACACAGAAAAACAACAGCCACACTAACGGCACATAAAAAATTATCCCCTTGCCCGCACTGAAAATAAGTCCATAAAGCCCCACCCATAACGGAAGTAAAAAACCAAATATGCTGTCGCGGTTTACATCCCCAAAATAGCCAGATGTCCAGATGCTCCCGAACCTTGCGTAATTGTAATAGAACATCAGGGCAGCAAAAAACAGGAATGGCAGCGTAAAGATTATCAGATTCAATACAACATGGTTTTTAGCGGATGTAGGGGCGACCGGCCGGTCGCCCCTACAATTTTTCCAAAGGATATACGCAACAAATAATGGAAACAGCAGAACATTCACCGATTTCACCAGCACAAGAAACCCAGCCGAAAAACCGCTCCAGAAAAGTGTTCTGTTTCCCCTATGTGCCACCCCCAAAGTTGTTTGGGGGCGCCACGCACCCACCGCAAAATAACACGCCGCCGTCAACAGCAGCCCCTGAAGCGGCTCGGTGAACAATGTCTTGGAGTGCGGCAGCACGAGCGTGGCAAAACCCATCAGAATGGAAACCACAGCAGCAGCAGGCACACCAAAGCCAAGCCTTATCCCGAAAAGGAATACAAGCGTGCACCACGCCGCCGAAATCAGAGGCGTCGTGAAAGCAGTTACGAAATATTCAAGCAAATGTCCATACCACTGATTGCGCGCCGATGCCGGCTGCGCCACACGCCTGCCCAACAGATATAATGGAATCTCAACGATGGACTGCCCCAAGCCATATCTTGATGTGTATTTTCCGCCGCGTGCACGCACAAGATATACATCCGGATTTTCCGGAATAAACACATCCTGATCCTCAACGAGGCTTTCGGTCAGCAGAAACATCACCGCCGCATCGCCGCCGACGGGGATGCCCTGAAGGACAATCGCAAAGGCGGAGAAAAACAGGGCAAACAGAATGACTGCTACCTTCAAGGGTGGTTTTGTTTCAATGGAATTATTAATATTATTTAAAGGATCCACGAATTACACGAAAAGAGATTAGTGAAGTTATCAGATAATTTTTTTAACCGGGCGGACAATATCAATAATAATGCCCAGTATAGCAACATCTGTAAGTTTCACCGGCTCATACTCGGGATTCACCGAAACCAATTCCACATGGTCGTGTTTGAGGAAGTATTTTTTAACCGTCAGACCGTCATCCGTGCGGGCAATCACCACATCGCCGTTTTTGGGGTCGCGCTTTACATCCACCACCACATAGTCGCCGTCCATAATGTAAGGCGCCATAGAATCGCCCACGATCTTAAACGGGGTATAGCCCTTGCGCCATCGGTGCTGCGACAGGATAAGGCGTTCCGTCGGCACATCAATAAAATCGCCCGCCCCCGCTGCGGCTTTCTTTGAAACCTCAAGTTGCGGCAGCCTGTGTATCTGTGCCTCAATAATGTATTCCCTTAGTGCCGCCTCGCGCTGCTTCGGTAAGAGCGTTACGATTGAGGCTGAAGGTATTGCATCACGGACGACCGTATCTTTTTTAAATTCTGCGAAAAATGACGCCAGTGCCTCTACCTGCCTTGAAGTCAAAGCAGTGTGCGGCGGTTTGATAATTTCGTCAAGTAGGGAAGCGGCTGGCGAGATTTCTTCTTCGCCGAAGAACCAGCCGATGGGTTTTTTCAGGATTTCGGCGATGGTTTGCAAGATATTAAGAGGAATATTTTTAACCTTTCCTCGCTCGTAATCGTTAAGTAGTTGGTTGCGAATCCCGCATAAACCGGCGAGTTTTTTTTGTGAAAGACACGCTTCTTTTCGCGCTTTTTTAATTCTCTGTCCGATGTTCATAGAAAAATATTTTTTTTAACCTCTTGACAAAATCGTATAATATACGCATAATTTAACCAAAACAGGTATTTTTAGGCTAAAAAATCGTATAATATACGCATTTTGGTATTAGCACCTGTTTCAAAAACCACTATAATGAGGGGCTTTGCATAAATATGCACAATCTCCAATCGCATAGAAATATACCCTGTAAAACTACATGTTCACCCCTATCCATTACCCATCTATGTGCCCAATTGATGAGCACTTCCCTTGCTTTCATCAATTATACCACAAACCAGCCCGAATTGAACTTGTCCGATGCATTTTTTACTTTTTTATATGCAAGAAAAATCAAAGGGAAGACCTGAAAACAAAATTATAAATCCGAGGTGAAATGTGAAAAACAGCGAGATTAGCAAAGCACTATACTCAATCGGCATCTACGACAACAACGAGTTTTTTGATGACTGCTTTCAGGAAGCATCAATGGCGGCATTCAAGGCTGGAGACAAAACCCCTGCTTATAAAAGACGCGCCGCTCAATGGGCTGCCCTCAACTTTCTGAACAGGCAGAAGCGGCAAAAAGCATGGGAAAAACGGCTCATTCCACAACCTGCAACGCACATAAAAATTGAAGAGAGTGTGATTGAAAGAGACAACAGAATGGAACGCTTTCGCAAAATTATGGGCACCCTCACTCTGCGCGAAAGAATCGTCTTCCTCCTCGTGGTTTTTTCTCCCTTCAACCAGAACCAGATCGGCTGCGCACTTAACATCACGGATAAAAAAGTGCGCAAACTCTTCCGACGCGCACAACAAAAAATGCTGCCGCTTGAAAGAAACCTCGGAATATTGATCCCCGTAAATAAACCGAGAGGCAGATCCGGCAATGCGCAATACAAAGGCAAACAAAAGTTGATTTAATATCTTACAACTGAACTTCTGCGCAAAATGGTAAGATTTATGGAACCACTGATTAACACTGATGAACACAGATTCTTTATTTGCGCCGCAGGCGCAAATAATAACACTCTATGTTCATCTTATCTGTGTTTATCTGTGGTCATCTGTGGTTCAATTTTTTTCTTTGGTTCTGGCTACGCCAGGTTAGGATATAAGTTACAACCATGAATAATTCAAAATAAATCATCAATGTAAAAATAAAAAAAATTAGAGAGGTGGGACAATGAGTATGAAAAACGGCAAAAAGATGAAAGCGTATCTGAAGAAACTTGCATCCGATGCGGTCTTCCGCATGCGAGAAGCGAGCCGCAAGGCGCACAAACTTGAGGAAATGGCGCAGAAGATGCAGTTCAATCAGGGCATGATCGGTCAACTCCAGGAAGCGAACCGCAAAAGCGCAAAGCAGATGGAAGAATTGAGGGAGCAGGTAGCAACTATCGTTGAACTCGCCGGCGGCACGATGAACCTGCCGGGCTATCCGCGTGCGCTGCATTTCAAGCAATCCGTTGTATTTGAGTGGGACAGCGAAAGTTTGCTTTCGTGGTTGAAGGGGAACGCCCCTCAGTTCTGCATTGAGGTTCGTGAAGAGCGAATAGACCGGGAGGGGCTGCGCCGCTGCCTTGAAGTCCGCGACGGGAAACCGTTTCTAAACGGTGTTGATGAGCCTGTGGGAGGCGTTGCGGTGAAAAACCTGCGCTCTGTAGTGATACCGTCAAGGATTGATTCCTGATGTGAGAGGTTCCCCGCTCGGTATTACTGGGCAGCACGCCGAATTACACCTTAAACGGGTGATTTTTTATTCACTTAACAGGAGTGTTGAGTTTGATAGACTAAAATTTTAAAAGAGATGGAATTGCGCTGAAAACGGTTTGCCAAAAAATTATGCATTGTCCTAATAGTCCTGATGGTATCTTAGTTGAACATTTTGGATTTAATCCAGGCATCTTGATATTTGCACCTTTGTTTTTACTTGTGGTGTTATTCGTATGGGGTTTTGGATTTCCGATTCTTCTCAGGATTTTCAGGGGATGGAAGTTTTTGGATAGAGTCGCTATTTATCCTATCGTTATTTCCGTCTTTTTTACTATCGCATCCTTTCTACCCTTGATGGGTTTTAATTTCTTTTATCTGGATGACCAAATTTTTTATCATGAGACATTATATGCACTGGGGTATGATGAGTGGCAATTCATAAAGATAAGAAATGGGACGAGTATCGGAGAAATCAAGAAGATGCTCGGTGAGCCGTTATGTGTTTATCGTAATGACGATGGTTCTTTTGACTGGAGATATACAGTTCAGGGACCGCAGGGAACGAATTATATTATGAGAAACCTTAAGATAGGGAAAAACAAAAAAGTCAGAGGAAAAGAAGCATATTATTATGTTGATTAGACCGTTGTCAGCGTTTTCAGCGTAATCAGTATCTAACATTTATTAAAGATCAAGGTTATCGGCGGGTGGTTGTGGTTTGCGGATAGTTACGGTGATGATGCGTCTGCCGGTCATGCTTTCCACGGTGAATTCCATTTTTTTATGGAGGAGTTTTTCGCCAGCCTTCGGCACTTTGCCGAGTGTGGTGAAGATGAAGCCGGCGAGGGTGTCGTAATCCTGATCTTCGGGTAATTTTGAGCCGAGTAAATCATTCAGTTCGGATATATCTATGCGTGCATTAACGACGAGGGTGTGCTCGTCCGTCCAGCGGTAGATGGGTTCTTCGGTGTCGTATTCGTCGCGGATTTCGCCGACGATTTCTTCTACTAAATCTTCCAGAGTAACCAAGCCGCTCGTGGCACCGTGTTCGTCAACAATTATTGCGAGGTGGAAACGGCGTTGTTGAAATTTTCGGAGGAGGTCGTCAAGCATCATAGCCTCTGGTATGAAATAAGGCGGGCGCATGATGGAAGCGGCGGGTTCGTTATCTTTTCCTTCTTTAAGGGCGCGGACGAGGTCTCTTGAGTTCACGATGCCGAGGATGTTTTCAAGCGTCCCTTCATAGACAGGTATGCGCGAATGACCGGTCTTCTCAATGAAGGCAGCCATCTCGGAGATGGTCAGGTCAGCGGGTGCGCATTTCATATCAAGGCGCGGCACCATCACTTCTTTCACCTGCGTGTCGCCGAATTCAAAGATACTGCGGATCATGTCGCGCTCATCTTTTTCTATCACGCCCTGTTCCTCGCCTGCGGTTACCATGCCGAGTATTTCCGCTTCGGTAACGAAAGGTCCGCCCGGAATCGGTTTTCCGCCGAATAATCTTATTATTGCGTTGCATATACCGACAAACACATAAGTTCCTGGCGAAATCAGGCGGTCAAACCAGAAAATGGGTTTGATCAGCAATATGGTGTAAAACACCGGGTTGTGGATGGCGAGGATTTTCGGGATGATCTCGCCGAACATGATTATGATCACAGCGACGATGAAGATGCTGATAACGGGGACAGTCCACAGGGGCAGGTCGTAGTTGTGCCTGACGGTTTCCATCATGCGTGTAGTGAGACTTGATGTGCTCACAGCCACGAGGTTGATGCCGATGAGCATCGTGGTGAGCAGTTTGTTCGGGTTATCAAGCCATTGCTGGATGGCGCCGGCAAGTGCGGGTTTCTGCTTTGCGATTTCCTTGAGGCGGTGCCGGCTGACGGCGATCAGTGCGGTTTCAACAGCCGAGAACAGCGCACCGCACAGGAAAAGGAAAGCGAGTATTATTAATATGTAGAAAGGAAAATTTTCCAACTTTCTTCCCGTGTGTTATCTTATCTGAAATGCCTGTAAGTTGTCAATATAGGTTTAGTGTTTATCCGTAAATTCGCCACTAAAACACAAAAACACTAAATTTTAAAAAATTTTGTATATTTTTGTGCCTTCGTGATATTGCGGCATATATTTTATGTTCTTTGTTTCCTTTCAATCAATCCCATAATGCGGTAGATCAATTTCGCCGCAAGAAACTGCGATGCCACCCCGTCGCGCAGCGGCGCAAGTTCAACCACATCAAAGCCGACCACATCCGCCGAACCGATGATAACCGACAGAATATCAACCGCCTGATGCCATCTGATGCCGCCCGGTTCAGGCGTCCCCACGGCAGGCACTTCCGATGGATCAAAGGCGTCCATATCAATCGTGATATAAACCTTGCCGGTAATTTTTTTCAGGGGCGGCATGCGGAGATGCCGCCCTGCATCGTCGGCGGTAATATCCTTTCCCCAAAGTATGGTTACCTTTCCTGAATCGCGCACAAACCTGATTTCCTCGGGACACATAGACCGTATGCCGATCTGAATGACCCTGCGCGGCGGCTGCGGTAATTCCAGAACGCGCCGAATGACGGAGGCATGACTGTAGGGGCTTCCGTTGTATTCACTGCGCAGATCGGCGTGGGCATCAAATTGCACAACAGTAAGTTCGGGATAAATCGCCGCCGCTGCTTCAATTGGAGCAAGCGAAACGGAATGTTCGCCGCCAATCACTACGGGGATTTTACCGTCGGTGATTACTTTTTTCACTTTCTCACCAAGAATTTTACGAATGCGCTTTAGTAGGGGCAAGGCATGCCTTGCCCCTGCATGT
>JBFMBQ010000204.1:0-8667 GCA_040755115.1 bacterium | reverse complement strand
CTGATCCTACCGAATTAGTATTCTCAAAGTTCAGCCCGATAACTTGAATATTGTTCGTGTAATCAAAGATTGTTGCGGGCATCGTAGTGGTGTGTGATACCCGCACAGGGCGTCCCTCAACATTGATCGTGAGGGTTTTGCCTGTTTCAGGCGGCACAGTTGTGCCGCCTTCGGGGTCTGATGTGTTCTTGGACTTAACACTGAAGGTATTGCCTCCGAGACTCGCCTGGTTCGTTACCTCCGAACCGCCGTCTTGATAGCCATAAGTGATATTTATGTCCTGTCCTCCGTTCATCTTATCAATGTGAACTTTGATCGTTTGTCCGCTGACGCTGAAGGTATCGGCGGCACACAGAAGCGTGTCGCCCGTTGCGCTTACACTGACAGTGCCGTCAAGGTTTGGTGTTTCTGTGGGCTGCACCCAGCCGGTTGGCAGCGTAAGTGTGATGTAGCAATTTGCATCTGTGCTCGGGTTCGCGCCGCAGGCACAGTCGCCGGAGTCGGCAGGATAATCATAAGCAGCGCCGGCGGTGTATCTGATCGTCCATACGCCGGTTGAATCAATACCGATGGTTGCCGATGGATTTACAGATGCCACGCCCGGATTGCCCGAGCCGCGCGTGATTCTAATGCGCTTTGAAGTATAGGGGCTGTAGTTACCTGCGGTGTCTTTTGCCTGTGCGGAGATGTAATAGACAGAGTAGTTTGGAAGACCGACATCGTTTGCTGCAAAAATCCCCGTGGATGAGACCGTCTGGCTGGAGGTGCGTTTAAGTTTTACCCGTGAGTCAAGCGCGGTGAATTTTTTGAGCGAGTCAAGGTTGACATAAGTGCCGAGGTTGAGAAGTATGCGGTCGCAGTTTGAGCAGGGTTCTGTGCCGGCATCGTATCTCGGATCATTGCCGTCAATGTTATAGTAATCACCGATGATTGGCTCGCCGACATCATAGACATTTGCGGTGCCGGTCGCCATATCAACCCACCCCTCTTTGGTGGTCATCGGGATCAACGCCGTGCCGTCGGCGCAATTGCCATATATCACCGAATCTGCGGCGGCATTGTAAACATTATTGTTTGAGGCGACTGCTTCGCGCACAACGCAGGAGAAATCGGTTGTTACTACTGTTACCTCTGCGCCGTTTGTGTCGTTGTAACTGCCGCTGACGGCAACGCTGTTGAGCGAGGTGAACGAATCATCGGCAGGTGATGTTATCGTAGGCTCGGTCGGCATGGCGGTGTCAATCAGGAATTGGAAGCACGGATTTGCGGTGTTGCAGTCCCAGGGGTTTGGGTCCTGGAGGTAGTTATCAATGTCTCTGCCGTTTTCAACGCGTACTTGTGCGGTGCCGTCGCAGGAGCCGCCGCAGCAGCCGGTGGCGCCTGAAGGGATTGCAACCCAGCCGCGCCACTCGTTGCTTGCGTAATAACCGTCATAGCGGTTTGCGGTGGGACCGTTGTCCGTGTGTTTCTCGTTTGAGTTAAACGCCTGCACAGGCGCATTGGTGGAGGTTGTAGCGAAATAAATCAATTCGGTGCCGCCGGGCGGCGGATCGTAGGTATTATCCTGATTAGTGTCTTGAATTATTGCGTTTCCAGCGGCATAAGCAGAGCCGTTGCCGGGATTGCCGTCTGCATCGTAATGCTTTTCATAAGGAGAGGAGCCACCAACAAACGCTACAAGGGCAGTCCCTAACACTGGTGTTATGCCGGCAAGGATTGTGTCGCCAGCGGAATAGGTATTGCTTGAATCTGCGTCAAGAGCCACTGCTTCATCATAAACAGTCAGCGGGCAGTTATTCTGAGTGTAAACCGCGACCATCGGCGCAACCTGGTTTTTCATCGCCTCGGTGTAATTCACTCTGACCTCAAGTTGCCCCGACGGCACCGGAGATGCAGGTGAAATAGACACAGATGAAACATTCGGGGCGCCAACATTCGTGTTGATCGTTACCTGCTCGTTTTTCTGATCAACATAAGCAATTTTAAATCTTTGAATGCGGTTATTGTTTTTATCTACCACCCAGATATATTCGTTTCCGAGTGAATCCTTGTAATAGTCAATGCCGTAAGGGTCGTTGAACTTGGCGGTGTCTGTTCCAAAACCGCCGACATTATCAACTGCGGCGGTCATTTCATGCGTTTCAGCAGGCTCGCCAGCGGGATTCGTATTATCGTATTTGATGTAACTTGCGGATTTGTAAACTCTGTCGTCGGCGGACTCAGACCACCAGACATTGCCGAATTCGTCAACAGCGATTCCGGTGCCGGCGCTGCCGCCGTCTATAAATTTAACTTTCGTCCCGGCGCCACCCTGATAAGGGGTGTATTTTTCAATTATGGCATCACTGCAAACGACATAGATATAACCGAGGGAATCAATAGCAACATCCTTTGGAGTGGCACAGGTATTAACGGTGGGGATGGGCGCCCCATTAGTCCCGTCGGGCTTCCGAATCTGGACTTTACCTGTCTGGTCTTCAGCGATGTAAGCCTGTGCTGAACTCCCAGCGCCTGCTGCAACAGTGATGCCCGCCGGACCTCGCGTTACATCCGGTCCCTGCCCGATGGCTTGGGGCCAATTCGCATTGTTCGTCCATGTGCCTGCACAGGTCGCCCTGTCAGTCATTATGAATTGCTCAACATTATCCTCTTTCACATCAGAGGCATAGATGTAGTAGCCATCATCGCTGACGCCAAGTCCTGACAGTTGCTGAAATTTCCCGACTGTGTTTTCACCTGTGCCGCCAAGTTGACAGATGAAGTTACCGTCCTTGTCAAATTTCTTTATCAATCCGCTTTGCGTTAGCGATACATAGGCATTGCCATCGTTGTCAACCGCCATATCGCCGGGATACTGAACTGAGTATAGATCCACGATGTGCGAATTGAAAGTGAGGACGATTGGATCAACATAGTCAAGGTTGAGTTTCTTTACACGGTTGTTCGCCGATTCAACGACATAAATCCAGTCGTTGGTGGTATCAACCGCGAGACCGTGCGGGACATTGAAAAGCGCATCTGTATCACCCGGTGAGGACGGGGTTCCGAACTGGCTTACTCTTGTGCCTGCCGATGCCTTCTGATAAACGAGGAGCGTGTGTGAATTGTCTCCGCAGGAAAGATCGGGGTCGTCGTCCCGCACAAGATAATCATCTGAGTCGCAGCCGCAGGAGGCATAAATATAACTCTCATCAATATCAATACCGAGCGGGTTGCATTCCGTGCCGGCGGTATCAACCGGTCTTATTTCATTCGCTTTCGCCCATATTCTGGCGCCGGCAGAGGTATACGCCTGGATGCATGCTCTGTCGTTTGTCTGGTTGCCGGGCTGATTTTGCCCTTCAATAATGTAGATGTCGCCGTTTGTATCAATCGCAATATCCCTCGGCTCGTAAGCGTTCAGATTGCAGGCATCGTTGGGGATGGTGACGGTGAGGGACGCTGCAACATTGCCGCCCGTTTTTGGGAATTTCTTTACTTTCTTATCCTGAAAATCCGCGACATAGATAGCGCCAGCCGCATCCAGGTCAAGCCCTTCAATTCGCACGAGCGCAGGGTTGCCCCCATAGGGGATGAAATTGGCATCAACAAGGCTTCCGTTCAGGTCGTATTTCTGTATTCTGCTCTGGTTTAGAGTTTTATTATATTCCGCCACATAAACGGCATTATCGGCGTTGCTTACGGCGATGCCGTGGAGCCGAGAGGTTGCATCAGTTACAGTTACTTCCAAGTAACCGAGGAGGAGTGTGCCGCCGGAACTGTATCTGGTTACCTTTCGGGTTGCGTTGTTGAGGACCCAGATAGTTCCATCGGAGCCGAGGGCGATGTCGGTCGGTGTTCCTATGAGGAAGATCGTCGGGATTTTTGTTGAATAAGTTATTTGTGTATCCTGAAATAGTTTTGCAGAGTAAGAGCCGTAAGCGAGCCTGCCGCCGCGGCGGTCGTTTGCGATGTCCCAATCAACCCTGCCATCCCAGTTTGGCCAAGTTAATGAACCGGTGTTATCAGCCCAGAGTTTTCTTTTAAGCGTGTTGGAACCATCCCTTATTTCTATATAAAGGTCAGTTGGATTAAACCCACCCGAATTTCCCGGCGGGCAGGGATTGGCGCCGCCTTCAACAGCGGCAGCATCAAAGGAGGTATATTGTCCGGCGATTATGTTGTCAAAAGGATCAGGGAGATTTGAAAAACTGCAAATTGTTGCCTGCGAAGGGATGGTTATTGAAAGTAAAAAGAAAATAAAAAGCGGCACAAAAAAGCCGCCGCGTATAACGGAGCACAAATTGTGCAATTTAAAATAGTTATTTGAACCGATCAACTCTCTACTCTCACTTAAAAAAGGTGTCCATACAAATCACTGCCGCTCGCGGATGATTTCCCGTCAGGATAACATTTTTAATTCTGTTTGAGTGCTGCAAAATCGCTTTTTTCCGCCGTTTCGCATCGCCCGATTTAGTACATCAAATATTTCCATCGGTCTGAACGGCTTTTTGACGAATTCCTCTACACCAAATTCCTTTGCCAGTTCCACAACATCGGAGTCAACACGGGTTGACATCAGCACTACCGGTATCTCGCACCCCGCCTCACGCATACTTCGCACAAGTTCCAGCCCGGCAAGTTCAGGCGACATTAAATCCGCCACAACGACATCAACTTCCCCCTGCTGAATCTCCTCCAGCGCTCTTTCTGCCCCCGTGTAGGTAACAACCCGATAGCCTTTCCACTGAAGCAGCCGAGAAAAACTATCCAAAAACGGCAATGAGTCATCAACTACACACACGAATCGCTGTGACCCATTCATAAAAACTCCTTTCTTGATCCTTGTTCATCCTTACAGTTCCTTATGCTGAGTTTTGCACCACCCCCCGCTTTAGTGTGCACATTCATCCATATCTGAACGGTTTCAGAGCAAGGAGCATGCCAAACCCCGCATTATATGGATTAAAAAATAATTCTGTTAAAATCTGGTGATTTTAGAAGGGATCGCCGGGGACTATTCCATAAGATGTAACATTAATGTTACAGTGTAACTTTCATAATACTTTTTAATGTGTAACATTAATGTTACAATGTAACTTTACAGATACTCGTTTATTCGTTCTTCCCGCGTTGTCCCTTTACAAGGGAATGCAACGGGACACGCATATCCATTGTCGTTATTGATTCTTTTTTAATTGTTCAAAAACCTTTATTTGTGCCTCCAGTGTGCAACTCTTTAATATTTGTTTTTATTAAATTTCATTAAATCCGGCGACCCCTGTATCACCTTTTCAATTTCTATGTAGATAGAATTCCCGATATTGCAATGCTATGCCGTAAAATGATTTTCTGAACGGCAACAGAATCAACTGTTTTTCTTTTTTCGGGGTCGCCTGCATAGATTTCTTCGCCGGTTTCATCATTAGATTAACATGCGCAGATTCACATTTGATTTCTTAACTCAAGGGGGAGAAGGAATTCGGGCAGGAAATCAGTCGGCTTGAACTCACCCGCTGCTGCCTCAGTTGTTCTGACAAGCGTTCTCGGTGCGGTCAGTACAGTTGCAACGCGTTGTGTGTAAAGTTCTACGCGGTTGAAGCCATCGTCGCTCGCAGAGAAAGCAACGACAGCGGGCACTACTGCCGGCATCACGCCGTTATATTCATATACGCCGGGTGTGGCTGTCTGCTTCATTGCGAATTCCATCAGAGGCAGGAAATTAACGGCGTTCACCAGTTTGCCTCTGACATCGCTTAGATGCGGTGATGAGGTGAGCCGCAATCTGAAACTCTCGCCGGGGAACAAGCCGCCGCTGCCGTCAGAGAGAAACGGGCGCGTCATATTGCTTATTTCTATCGCGGTCTCACCGGGATCGGGCTGATTCGTGATGAAGTTATCAAAATATAAATCAAAGATTGAACTGCCGCTGCCTGCTGAGGCATACATAAAAAAGGTAGCGCGCATTCCATCAAGCGAGGCTGGAATCTGGGCGATGAAACTGCCGTTTAAGGTTACAGTGGCGATGCCGTTCTGATAGACGACCCTGTAGGCGCCGACAGGATTCGTCAGGGGCACGGTCTTGT
This sequence comes from bacterium, assembly GCA_040755115.1. Lineage (GTDB taxonomy): Bacteria > UBP15 > UBA6099 > UBA6099 > JBFMBQ01 > JBFMBQ01. Next base: position 2,602 of record JBFMBQ010000204.1, on the reverse strand, counting down.
AGGAGAGAGGCGATGCAAGATACATTTTTGGGGCGGCAAGCAGGCTACCTGCAACGACACCAATAGCCAGACCATTACTGCGGCGGTCGTAAATGCCGAAACCCTGAATATATAAACTGCCGCCGCTCGCGCCCGGATCAGCCGTCAATTCCATCTCAACGCGCTCGCCGGGGGCAATGTTGAAATACTGCACGGGCATTACCTGTGCGTGGGCGTAAGTCCCCCCTGTAAGATTCAGGCGGGCGCCATCCGCTTCAATGCTGGAGCCGTATTGAAACACATTGTTCCACTTCTGCGGGTTCAGATATGCGAGATCAAAGTCGTCCCAGAATACGCCCGCACCCACGATCTTAACTGCCGCGGTGTTGCTCGTTATGGTATCCGCTTGAGCATAAACTGAAACATCGCCCGAAGTTGCTGCGGCAAGTTTGCCCGCAGATGTAATGGCAGCGATGGAAGCGTCGGATGAAAACCAGTTGACAGATGTTGTGCAATCCTTTTCAACCTGCGACGAGTAAATGCAAGCGGCGGTGAACTGGATGGACTGTCCCGCTTCAATTATTCTGTTTGACGGCGTGGGCGTGATGGTAATCTGCGTGATTTTTAAGTCCTGGAGGAACTTGTGGACGAGGGTGATTGCCTGAAAATATTCAGGCGTGGAATAGAACCATGTCTGGAGGAGGTCATCGGTTTTACTTCCGCCGTCGCCGCCGTCAATAAGTGTGAAGAGGTTATCGCGGATCCAGTTGCGTGCGCCGTCAAGGTCGCCGCTTTCCATGAGTATTCTGGCGATGTCCACATGGTCAAGAAGAATCTTTTTAGAGTTTACCTCCGGCGCCTTGAATGCGCTGTCGGGGGCATTTGAAAGTGTCGTGCGAATGCCGTCAAGTTTCTGGAGCAATGAGTTCTTGAATGTGGTTAAATCCACTGCGTTCGCGGTTCTGCCCTGCTTTGGCTGCTTCTGCTGGGTAATTTCTTTTATCTGTGCGATAATCGTCTGGGCATCGCCGAAGAGGTCAAGTGCAATCGGGCAATAAACAACGATGTCGTTTTCCGGTTTGCCGCCGCTGCATCCGTCGGTTTTCGGGATGAATTGTTCTTCAAGTATCTTTTGAGCGTTTTTGAAGTTTTCGTTCAGGATCGCTCTTTCCGCATGGTCAAGAATCTTCATCAGTTTCACCTCGTGCAGTCTGGGATGATGCTTCAGCCAGTTTTCATCTGCCGTTGTTGCGAAGGCTGTGTCGGGCATTTGCTCAATAGACGCAGCAAGGTCTTCAAGCAGTTGATATTCACCATCTGGCACTGCCTGAAGGAGCGATTCGGTGCTTTCCGCCTGCGTTTTGTTCAGATATTCCTGCTGAAAAGGCAAACCCGTCAGTGTGGCGCCGCCCCTGCCGCAACTCGTGAGGAACAACACTAAAATGAGAATAAGAATAACGAACAGGGCAGGCATTACACCGCTCATAAGTTCGGTTTTATCAACAATGAATGAAGGAATATACGGCGGGGGGATGACAGCGAGTTTAATTAATCTGAATGGTTTGCTTCGTCTTGGTTTACGAAACCCCTGCTGTTTGAAAGAAACCTCGCTTTCAGTTACCACTTTTTTTCACCTCTTTTATTGCTGCGGTATAACAGGGATTTTTGCGCCGTCCGCATCATTTTGATTCAGATCAGTAAGCAAAAATCCCTGTTTCCTTACAGCCGTTGTAACTGCCGAAGCAGGGATTTGTATTCTATTTTGCGGAAACTACAGCGGACGATTAACGCACGCCCTGAACGGCAGCCCAGCCACCTTTGCAACTATGCTTTAGGTCTGTCGGCTTTGCGCCCCACCCTTTCGGGTGGTTAGCCTTTATTTGTTAATTAATATTCCCACAAGTAGAAATTTTTAAACTGCGATTTGGAAAAATATTTTAAATCCGCAGATTACGCAGATCGTGAATGTATCAAAAGGAATTCATTACGCATCCTCTGTGTTGTATTCTCCCGCCAGCACAACGGGGATGAAACCTGCCGCCTTGCCTGCCACCGCGCGGATGGGTCGTATGTCGTGCGGGAGACCAGCGGGGATATATACACAGCAGGGAGATGACACCTCATACTTTTCGTCTCCGAGCGTGATCTCGGCGGTGATGGCTTCCTCGTCGCCGATGAAAATATAAATCTCCGGCGCACTATGTTTATGCCGCACCGCCCTGCCGAAATGTTGAATGTTCTCCGCCAGAATCTCAGGCACCTTGCTCGCAAAGAGGAAACCCACCCACACATCAGCCTCAGCAACAAGCGATTTTGACATCAACACCGGATACTGCACACCGGGCATGTTCTCGTGATGGGGCAAACTTGAGACGGCGACGGGCCGCCTCACAATAAGGTGCTCGTATTTATTATTCATTTTTCTCTCCTTGTGAACTTTCGCACCTTCAATGATACATATTTCATAAATAAAAAACCATCAGGTATTTATTTTTTGTAACATTTTAGCCATATGAAGCGCTGTAGGGCGCGATTTCCACATCGCGCCGAACGGCGGGATACGGATATCCCGCCCTACAACTATGCAAAAATATGTTCTAATAAAGACAACTTCACTTCGCTA
>JBFMBQ010000203.1:0-7709 GCA_040755115.1 bacterium | reverse complement strand
AAGTGCCTTCTCAGGATTGCGACCTTTTCGGTGGCTGTGTAAAACTTCCGTTGCTTCTTCATCGTGTACCCTCCTTTTATTCCAATATTCTCTACGGGTACACTCCATTTTCAACTGGGGCAGAACAGAATCAACAACCTTTATTTCTGCAATTATATCGTGTAACATTTAGGAAAATCAATCCTGATACAACAGAAGATTTGTTACAGCCTTACAGTCTCCTTGCTTGCCCCCGCCGCCGGGTAATCGCCGCATCCTTCCCTCCCTGTTGATTTCTGCGATCCCGCTGCCTCTCAATTTTACAGGATCACCCGTAGCCGGGCAATAAATCCCCAAAAATCCATACCCGATAACCGCAAACACAAACACACACGCTTGTGCATGCGGTCTGCTCAATAATTGCCAAAATGGGCTAAATTATCTCAAATTATACAAAATTAGGCAATATTAGCAAATAACGCCTATATTCTCTATTTCCTACATTTTTTTAAGATATTTCTTCAGAACTGGCTTGACTTCCCCCTAACCACACTTAATATGTGTGTGTAATTAAAAACCCTGTAATGGACAGGGAAATTTAGGGGAAAGGAGGTCAAGATGGATCTGAAAGATATAAGTTCGGTTGTGGACTCGAGACGATTAGAGTTACACGAGAAAAAGTGGCACGCGCCATCCAATCGGTAGTCGGCGGCACAGTTGACCTTATCTTCATAAACATTAACCTGTAGCCTATTTGTTCAATTCGTCGTAATATCTCTCAATCGGTCGCTCAAAGCCTTCGGGATATTTCATCTTCCGATAGTTCATTATCTCCAGCCTGATCTCATCGGGCATCGCTGTTTTGCCGCGCAGATAAAGCGGTGTCGGTTTTGCCGGCTCGTATTCTTTCCCTGTCTCCGCAATGCGCTTCTCTTCAAGCGATTCTTTTCGCAGCGAAAGCGTGGCGTCCTGCAAGCGGCGCAGTATATTAGACTGCCGCTTCTGCACTTCCCTGTCAGCGCTGCCTTCTCTGAGCGCCCGCGCAACTTCTTCCATTTCTTCCTGAATCTGGTCTAACCTTTTGCCTATCTCGCCCAGATTACCCATTTCGCCGAGAAGTTTGCCCATACCCTCGCTTAACATCGCCTGCTGGAGCGCAAGTTGCTGAAGCGCACCCGACATTGAGGGGATGGGCAGTCCTGAATCGCCCAGTTTCTGAGTGGCTTCGTTCAGGCCCTGCTGCGAACGGGCGATTTCTTCCATGCGGCGCAGGTATTCTTCAAGTTCCATGCGCGCACCGAATTTCCGCGCACGCTGTGCGGCATCTGTAAGTTCAATGGCGAGGCGGTTCATGCTGAGGTATGCCTCGCGCACGCTCGTATAAGCCCTCATCGCATCCCCCGCAGTAAGGTCTGTTACCGCTCCCTGTAACTTATCCGCTGCGTTCCGTGCATCCTCAAGTGCCGACATGCTTATCGCCATCGTCATGCCCGCGAGTGTCAGCAGATCTCGGTAAAGTTTGCCGGTAGTGCCTTGCAGGAATTTTTCGTCTTTTGCAAGGATGTCTGCCCTGTCGCTTTTGAGGTTTTGCGGAGGCTCATTTTTTATTTCTTCAAGTGAAGGGAGGAGTTCTTCCTGCCGTGTGGAGATGTTCAGCGTTTTCCGCAGCGCCGATTGAATGAGCGCAATGACAGCGGCATTTGAGTTCGCAAAGTAATCTTCCTGCAAGCCGGCGAGAGCCTGTGAAAATGCCTCCATGCGTTTCAGCGCGGCATCGGCTGGCGGCTTGGCGCCGCCGGGACTGAACTCGGACAATTTTTCCGCCGCCCTGCGCAGGTCGCTCTCGGTGGCATCGCTATGCGCATTCTTTGAGACCTCATCGGTCTTTTTCGCAAGTTCGTGGTCAAATTCCTCAAACATTTTCTGCAAATCTTCAATGCCGCTCATCACATCCCGCAACTCGGAGCGCATCTCCTGTTCTTCCTTCGCCAGCCTGTCGGCTTCCGCTCTTTCGGATGATGTGAATTCCCCGCTTGCCTGCTTCTGCCGAAGTCTTTCAATCGCTTGTGTGATTTTTTCCTGCTCTTCCACCAGACCCTTCATCCTCGTCGTCAGCGATTCCATTTTCTGTTCCGCCTGGATGCGCTTAAGCCGCGTGAGCGTAAGATCAAGAGAACGCATTATCTTTTCCTGGTCAAGGACGGAGTCCATCAGAAGTTTATCAAGTCCCGATACATCTGTTTGTTTGACGGCTTCGCGGATAGTTTCAAGGGCGTTCTTCAGTTCATCGGACAAAAGGTCATTCATAAGTTGATTGATCTGAAGCATTTTTTCAACGGTTTCGGGCGTGATCAGGCGGTTCTGCTGCATCCTTTCGTTAATATCCTCAATCTTCCTTGTGAGAGCTGTGATTTCCTGCTCAAGGTTTTCCTGACGCTGTAGTGCGCGCTGTAGGTCTGCCTGCTGTTTGGCGCCGACCGTGCCGCTGCTTATATCGCGGCGAAGGTCTCTGAACTGGTCGGAGATTGAGTCGCCTTCGCGCAGCGCAGACTCAAGTTCCATCATTACCTCTTCCTGTGTCTTCTCTATCTGTTTGTAGTCTTCATTTATGGAAATCAGCAATATGCGGCGTTTTTCGGAGAAGGCGCTTTTCGGGCCTGTGAGGACATCGTTGTCTGTTACTTTGAGGTAAAATTCAACCGTGTCATTCTCATAAGCCTTGATGCGCAGGATGCGCCACTGATACTCAAAATTCAGGTTCTGCCCCTTCTCTATGTGAATTTTTTCGGTGCCTCTCTTGTCCGTTCCCAGAACGCTGTAATGCAGCGCAACCGAATCCACGAGGTAATCGTCCCGCGCCGATGCCTGAATCACTACTGGCTCCGTGCGCGCCTGCCGCAGGTCGGTTTTCGGCACGAGAAGTTGAATAGAAGGCGCTTCATCAGGCAGAGATGTTATGGAGAACGACGGCGGCGTTGTGTTCTTGAAGCCATACTTGTCAACAAGATGTATTCGGTAGCGACCGCTGCGCATAACCCTGAAACCGACCTGCGCGCGATTTTTTGGGGTGAGGGCGCAATCTTTTTTCCTGCCGTCAAGTTCAATCCACGCGCGCTCCAGCGGCGAGGTCGGTGTGATTTCAAGCGTAACGGCGGCGCCGTAGGGCGCCCTGATGTCGCCGCCTTCACGGGTGGTTTCGGGCAGTATGCCTGTGTGAGGGGGATATTGAAGATGAACTCTCATGCTCCGTATCGCCGGCGGGTCAATCGCCTGAATTCGGTAACTGCGCGAGCGGAAATTTTTATACTTTACGATGTATTCCATATCGTCCGTAACAGGCGAAACTGATGTGCGGAACGAATAACTTCCTTCTTTTTCAGTGCTGGTTGCTCGCTTGCTCATTTGTATAACGAACGGTTCAAGCGCCTCGCGCTGGAGTTCAATAAAAGGCAGCCCGTGCATCTCGCCAGAAAATGACGCCTCAATCCTGACTGCGCCGCCGCGCTGAACCACCGCATCGCCCGTGATGTTTGTGAGTTGAAAAACCTCTTTCGGTGGCAGATATGGCGGTGAGATGTAATTCAGTGTCCTGCCGCTGAAGCCGGGTGCGCGGAATGCAAGGACAAGATACACAACGCAGACGACGGCAAACACTGACATAGTGCGCACTGTCGGACGCCACTTGAGGATTTGCAGGGATGAAAATTTGCCAGCTTCACCACCGGTTTCAAGCAGCATCGTTTCGTACATTGAGGGGGAAAAGGTCGCTTCGCCCTTTCTGTATCTCTCCCACAACTGGAGACAGGTTATGAGGCGGTTTCTCAGCCATGGATATTTATTTTCAAGGAACAGGGCGACATCCTCATCCGTGATTTTTCGGATGAGCGGGATAGGGACAGTGAAAACGAAGGAAACCGCTGCCGCAGCAGCAGCGATGGCAAGAAGTGCAGCCCGCAGCCACCAGCCCCTGCCTGCGAGCGTGCCGATCAGTATCAGGATGGAAAGGATACCGGCAGTGAAGGCAAGACCGCGCGCTGCCTCGTTCAGTCTCCACAGTGTGCGCAGCCGATGCAGCCGCCGCTGGAGGGAGCGAAAAAGGCTCTGTATATCCTTGAAATCCATAATCTGCCTCTTGTTTTATATTAACACCGAGTGTGTAAGTTTTCAAAAAGTATTATCCATGAAGAACACGAAGAAGGAAAATAATATAGGAAGATTTGAGCCATGTGAAGCACTGTAGGGCGCGATCTCCGTATCGCGCCGAAGACGGCGGGGTGCGGAGACCCCGCCCTACAACTATGCGAAAATATGTTCTGATAGAAACGACTTCACTTTGCTAAGATGTTACAGAACAGAAAAATTGTTAATCCATTAAAATATTTTTTACTTGGTTCTCTTCTATTATAACGATATGCTAAAATTTTAGTGTGATAATCCAGTAAAAATATCGTTTTATGAACTTCTTGAAGATTCGTTTGAGCGTTCTTTTTGGGATAATAATCATGATCACTGCTGGTTTGTGCTTTCAAGCAGCAACTTCGGACACCCCCGATATGGTGGTTTACTACGGACTCCCTGAAGAGGAGGGAAAAATCTTCATAACGCTCTTTGAGAAAGATTATGGTGTTCACATTGAAGGCAGGGCAATCAAAACGGGTGAGATGGCGGAAATCCTCGCAAAGGAACAGAAGAAGCCAGTGGCATCGGTTGTATTCGGCGGCTCGCTGCCCGCTTATTTGAGCGTAAAAGATAAGGGTTTGTTCGCTCCCTACAAGCCGCCGCAGGCGAAACGGTTTGATAAAAAATTTCACGATAGCGGGAATTTCTGGACGGGTATTTATGTCGGCATAATCGGCTTCTGCACGAGCGGCACTTCCGACCTGAAGCCGCCCGCCTCGTGGCAGGACCTCCTGAAACCTGCCTACCGAGGCAAGATCGCCCTTTCCAATCCGCTCACCTCAGGCACGGCGTATATTACGCTCGCAACGCTGACGCAGTTGATGGGCGAGGAAAAGGCGTTCAAATATATGCAGACGCTTGATCGTCAGGTTTCAGTTTATACCCGCTCCGGCAGCGAGCCGTGCAAGTTGGTAAGCGGCGGTGCGGCAGGCGTCGGGATTTCTTTCGTGCACGATATTATTCAGATTGACAGGAACAAGCGGAAACTTCTCATCACTTTCCCTGCTGAGGGCACGGGGCTTGAGATCGGCGGCGCAGCCATCACAAAAAATGCGCCCAACATGAAACTGGCGCAGAAATTTATTGATTTTCTGTGCAGTCCGAAAGTGCAGAATATGTATGGCAAAGGGAAAATCCCGCCGCGGTTTCCCTCACATCCCGATGTTAAGCCGCCCGCCGCCGCCTTCACGCAGGGCAAGGCGATGAAATTAATCCGATTTGATTTTGAATGGTCGGGGGAAAATGAGGAGCGGCTGAAGAAGAAATGGGAAGAATTGATCTTATTACGCCGAAAAAAATAATCCTGAAAATCCGTGTGTATCCGTGTAATCGTGCCAAATAATTAGATGCGTTTCACGCCACTACCCAGTTACGGCATATTCAACCGCTTTCGGGTTTTCCACGCGCTTGGAAGCGTCAAGAACTTCCAGCCCCACTATGTTGCCGTCCTCGTCATAATCCAGAATAATACCGGGTTTCTCCTCGTCACTTTCCTCTATGGGCTTGTTGCTTAAAAGAATCCTCAAAATATCGGTTTCCATATCATAAGTTATCTTTATGATTCATCCCCCCGGTCAAAAGTGCAGTACGCAAAGAAAGTGACAAACAAAAACTTTGCAAACTTTCTGTTAATTCTTTGTGCCCTTTGCGAGAAATAATAACGCCTTTAATTACATACTCTCAGTTATGAACCCGTAATATCTCCCCATCCAGTATGCAAGAAGATAATCCGCCGGCGGCTGAATTATACGCTTGTTGAGTTTGCAGTTCCAGAGTGAGTATGGATCGTTCCACCACAGAAACAGCGTAGTGCAGCGCTCGTCAGTCAGACGCGCATAGTTGCTTGTGGGGTTTCCGAAGCGATCTACGCAGTAGGGCGGACATTTTTCGGCGGGACAATTCACATCATTCTGGTGCTTCCGCGCCGGGAAACGGCGCAGCAAGCGGATGCCGTTTTTAACGGCATCATAAGCGGGTCCATCCGAATTCGGTCCCAATTTTTTCTGCGATGCCCAGATGAAATCAAAAAATGCGTTGTTCTGTTTGCCCACCGCACGCGGCTCGTCGGCGCGGTAAATATCAACATCAAGACTCCGTTGGTATGTCTCTTTATAGACAGGGTCGCGCTCATACCATATCAGGTTGTGCAGACTCAACATGTGCATTGATGTGTTGTTGTAGTTTGATTTGCAGCCCTCATCTCCCACATACAGAACGCTTGCGGTGAGGTTGAAGGTGTAGGGTCTCGGCGGTATTTCCTTTCTTTTTTTAAGGCATGCCCATTCGCCGCTCTTCTGGAGCAAGCAGTCTTCATACCATTTGATGATCTTCGGGTCCTGGGTTACTTCCGCGCCGATTTTAATGAAATCAAGCGCCATCGCAGCGTTGAAGCCGGGGTAATCGTCCAGAGCGTTCACATAGAAACGCCCGTGCTCGGTTACCCTGCCGTCCCAGTCAACGAGCGCCATATTGTTTTCAATCAGGTGCGTTGCCAGCTTGTGCAGCAAATCTTTTACAATCACCTGAACTTCCGCATCGTCAACAAGTTTCGCCACCACGCCAAGCATAAACATATGTCCGCTGTATTCATCCTTGCTCACATTGTCCAGAAAGCACCAGTCGGCGAACTCATCCAGCCCGCAGCGGTCGGAGCGCGTCCATTCTTTCGTCTCCCTGTCAACATACCAGATGCAGCCGTCGTTGCGGATCATCACCCATTTGTTATCGTCTTTCTCCTCATCGGTTGTGTAGGGTTTTTCATTTTCAGGACATTTAATGCCTGTTATGCCCGGAGGGATATACTGGCGAGTAAAAATTCCCGGCACGCTTGTGATTCGCATCCGTGTTACTTCGCTTTCAAGAAGTGTTTTTATCAATTGGAGGGTGTCTTTATCCTTTGTTACGGCGTATCTGAAAGCCTGCGATGCGATGTAAAGCGCGTTCCAGAGTCCGTCGTTCTCATTTGTGTGCCATAGTTCAACATCGTGCCAGGTCGCTTCAGCCTCTGTTATCGCCGTGTCCGTGCAGTCCTGGCACGGCGGCTGCTGCCCGGCAGCGCATTCCACCGGTTTGCACGGTAGATTAACCCCCATAATCCATTTGAGTTGCGGATGGATATGCAGGCGTCGGGCGATGTCATCATAGTATTGCGCCTTTTCGGCGAGGGTCGGCGATGTGAACCCATCTTCATTGGCTTGCGACCACGCAGGTGAACCGTAGCGCCACGGCTCAACGCATGCGCCGTTCTCGCAAAGTTTGCCCTGCTCGCGCATGCATTCCACCGTCTTCCACTCCCCGCGCTCGCAAGTGAAAAGCGAATAGGCATCTTCAGAACATTTCCTTGCGCCTTCGGTGCAGTTTTCTTTCGCCCCGAGTAGAAGTGGAACATTCAATAAAAAAACAAAAACAACAACAGAATATAATTTCCTCATTCCAACCTCGTCATCATCAATTTGGATGTATATTATCAACATTAACTGCTTTGAGTTCAACTATGATTAAATTAGTGCCCTTCGGGCAATTAAGATGAACCACTGATGAACACTGATGAA
>JBFMBQ010000202.1:0-25100 GCA_040755115.1 bacterium | reverse complement strand
CCTCCAGATGCTCTACAGACAGGGCATGATCCTCCCGAATCATCCGAACAACACCGGCATCAGACCGATGATAATTGGATCAGAGGATCAGGTGAAGGCACAGGCTGAATATATTTACACCGGTAATTACGGGCTGACTTCCGTAGAGGAAATTGTCAATGCCGGCATCACGGAACAACAGGCTGAGGAAATGATGCGCATAAAGTTAAGATTCGCCTTTGACAAAATCTTAAAAACAGATGAATTGATTGAAATGAGGGTGATTGACGATAAACCCGTTGAAATCAGGAATGGGGTATATATCAGCCGAAAAGGACTCAACATTTATGAGATTAATTATAATAACGACTCAGTCATGGTTGACCTCAATCTGTCGGCAGGAGAAGAGTATGAGGCTGCTTATCAACTTGGGTTTCATGAGATAAAAAGAGAATATTTTTCGGTAATACATTCCGGCGAAGGCGACGGCTGGGACATCAACAGACCCTGCATGGGCAGCATACTGACCTTCCAGGGGAAAATTTATCTGATTGATGCCGGACCGAATATTCTTCACAGCCTCAGGGCGCTCGGGATCGGGGTTAACGAGATTGAAGGAATTTTTCACACGCACGCGCACGACGACCACTTCAACGGTATGACTGTCCTTATGCGCTCCGACCACAAAATTAAATATTACGCCACGCCGCTTGTCCGGGGTTCGGTCGTGAAAAAACTTTCCGCGCTGATAGGGCTGAAAGAAGAAAATTTTGCGAAATATTTTGATGTTTACGACCTGAAATTTGACATCTGGAACAATATTGAAGGACTGGAAGTAATGCCGGTTTACTCGCCGCATCCCGTTGAGACGAGTATTATGTTCTTCCGCGCATTATGGGAAGGCGGCTTCAAAACTTACGCTCACCTTGCGGACATCGCATCGTTCAATGTGCTGACGAAAATGATCACGGACGATCGGCGGAAAAACGGAATATCGCAAAAATATTTCAACAAGGTAAAGGAAACCTATTTAACCCCTGTTGACATCAAGAAGATTGACATCGGTGGCGGCATGATTCACGGACTCGCCGAAGATTTCAAGGGAGACAAATCAAAGAGAATAATCTTAAGCCACACAGAAGCACCGCTTACAGATTCGCAGAAAGAAATAGGCGACAGCGCATCTTTAGGAATGTCGGATGTCCTGATTTCCGCCCAGCAGGATTACATAAAGGCATTCGCCTTTCAGTATATGCAGATGTTTTTCCCGACGGCGCCGGCGCATGAACTCAGGATGCTGTTGAATTGCCCTGCCGTTAATATCAACCCCGGAACAATTTTGATCAGGAAAGGCGATGCGAACAATCAGATATTCTTTATCCTGTCTGGTGTAATTGAGTTCATAGTTCACGAATTAGGGATTCAGCACAAACTTTCCTCCGGTTCGCTCGCCGGCGAATTATCGGGAATGCTCGGTACCGAAGCAAGGGGAACATACCGCACGCTGAGTTATGTAAAGGCGCTTCGGATACCGTGCAGCCTGTATATTGAATTCCTGAAACGGTGTGGTTTATTTGATATAGTAAAACAGAACATCGGCATCAGGCGGTTTTTACAAAACACATGGCTTTTCGGCGAACTTGTGTCCTGTCCTGTAAAAGGCACGATAGCGCAAACGATGAGAAGCGAAACATATTCTGAGGGACAATTTCTGCCGACAAACGGTAAGAGGGAATTATTTTTGATTGAAGATGGTGAAATCGCGATTTATTCCGGCAAACAGAAGATTGAAACGCTCTCATCCGGCGATTTCTTTGGTGAGGAAAACATAATTTTCGGGTCCGCAGGTTTGCTTATGGCGAAAGTTATAAAACAAACAAAGATACATCACATTCCCAGTGAAGCGATTGAAAACATCCCAATCGTCCAATGGAAACTGCTTGAAACTTTTGAAAAGCGGATAAGGAAAGCCAGACATCATTTTGTTTTTGCGTAAGAAAAACTCGGATGTTGGTCATTACTTTCGCGGAAACAACATAAGTAGGGGCAAGGCATGCCTTGCCCCTACATCTGTGCAATCTGCGAATTATATTTTATCGCTAATGGCGGTCAATCTAAAAAGGTCTCTATCTCTATGTTATTAAAAAATTGGCGCCTTATTGTGTCCGTATGATGAACAGGACAACGAATTGGATCAAGCCGAAGACGAAGCCGAAGACGCCCCCCATGATTTCAATGAACTTGAATTCGCTCTTTGTGAAGCCGAAGACAACATTTTCCAGCGTTTCAAGGTCGTAACTGTCAATGCGGCGGGCGACGATTTCCTGTATGTCAAGATCAGTCTCAATGCGGTCAACGAAGGATTTGATAATTTCGCTGGCGTTGCGGTTGATTTCCTCGGCAAGGTAAGTCTTGAGGCGCGCCTTGATATTTTCCAGTGCGGCGTTGTAGGAACGCCCGATGAAAGAGGTGTCCGACCCGCGTGCGAACCGCTCGTCAATGTATTTATCAACGATCTTCATAATCTCGCCCTTTAGGTCGGTCTGCTTGATGATGTCCTGGAAATCTTCAAAGGAGATCATATCGCGCTCAACGCTGCGCCCGACGCTCATGGCGATCTCGTGTCGTTTTTTCGGGACGATGCCCTGTATTTTTAGTCCGAGGATGTTCACAGCATAGCGCGGGCGGAAGATGGAAAGGATTGCAAGATAATTGGTAATCCAGCCGACGAACGCCCCGCCGAGCGGGAGGGAGATGGCGTAAAATAATAGTTGTGAGTCCATAAATTTTACTTCGCTGGTGATTATAACTAACGAATGTCAAAGATCAAATAACAAAGATCAAATGAATGTCAAAATCTAAATGTCAAATGACAAAAATATGATACACTAATTACACGAATTAACACTAATTTAATTCGTGAAAATTCGTGAAATTAGTGGATAAAAATTTTATAATGTTGACTTCTGAATTGTTACGAATTAATATTTGAAACAGAAGAAGCGCAGAAGACAGCAAGTATCAGGCATCATATATCATGAAAATTTTTCGCGGTGAGAAGGGCGTTTTTGCAATAACGGAGTTAATGATGGTAGTAGCGATCATCGGCATACTCTTAGTGGTATTTTACTCTTCGTATACGAGATTTGTGCATAGAAACCGTGTGAGGGCTGGGATTCATGCGGTTTTTGCGATCAAGAAGGCGATGGAAGGCTACAGCATGTCTTGCAGGGGGTATCCGGTTACAAGTGCGCCGCCAAGCGAAGTTGAACTTAGAAATATTATTGACCCGGAGACAGACGCCAATAAAAACATCTGCGATATGGCGGCAACGGCGGCGCCGACGATCTACCCCGACCCGCCGAGAGGGTCATGCGATGCTGTCGGCTTGAAAGATTTTATCTCCGGCAATATATGTTCGGACGCCTGCGATTATGATGACACCGAGTGCTGGCAGGGGAGAATCAGCACAGGATTCACGGATAACTTCGTGAGCGGTGCTGGATCGCCGTATCATAGCCCTTACGGGTGGGGCTATGCGCTGCCCACAGTTGGTGATTTTGCATACAGTTGCGGCGGCGGCGGAGCGCCCGCTTTACAGGACGATGCGACACAAATGCAAGAGCCGTGCGCCGTGTATTACGGAAATGTGCGTTACTATGATAAATATATAACCATTGTCGTGAACAGCGACGGCATGGGGCGGATCGATCCTGCCGGTGCAGTGATAGCGACCGGATGTCCCTGCGGTCCGTGGTGCAGCGATGATGCAAAACTGTCGGGCACGGGGGGCTGCTGTTCCACCTGTAGCGACCCCGCGGGAGGTGGCAGTGTGTCGGGGGTTGGATTCAGATTCTAAAATAATTGTAAAAATGTCAAATGTCAAAATCCAAATGACGAAAAAATATGATCCACTAATTACACGAATTTACACTAATTTAATTCGTGAAAATCAGTGTAATTAGTGGATAAAAATATGGAGAAAAAATGCCGGAACTTCTTGATATAGACGAACTACTTCACAAAGCGGTGCAGCGCCGCGCCTCCGATGTCCATCTAACCTCGGGACTGCCCCCCGTGCTGCGCATTGACGGCAGGCTCGTCCCTTCGGAATACGACCGTATCTTCCCTTCCATTTCGCAGAAAATCGTCTACAGCATGCTCACCGACCAGCAGAAGCAGGTCTTTGAGGAGAACCTTGAACTTGATTTCTCTTACGGCGTTGCCGGACTGGGCAGGTTCAGGGTGAACATCTTTTTGCAGCGCGGCTCAATCGGCGCCGTGATGCGAGCCATACCCTCCAAGATCCCCACGCTTGATGAACTGCGCATTCCGAGAATCGTTAAAACCCTTACGCTGAAACCGCGCGGACTGATACTCGTTACAGGTCCCACAGGGTGCGGCAAATCCACGACGCTCGCCGCCTGCATTGACCTGATAAATTCGTCCCGCGACTGCCACATCATTACGATAGAAGACCCGATTGAATACCTGCACAGGCACAAAAAGAGCATGATCAACCAGCGTGAACTTGAACTTGACACCCGCTCGTTTGCGCGGGCGCTGCGGTCGGTTCTCAGGGAAGACCCGGATGTGATACTGGTCGGCGAGATGCGCGACCTTGAGACGATGGAGGCTGCGCTCACGATTGCCGAGACGGGGCATCTCGTGTTCGCCACGCTGCACACGAACACCGCTGCCGGCGCGATAGACCGCATCGTGGATGTCTTCCCGCCGCATCAGCAGACGCAGATACGCACGATGCTCGCGATGAACCTTGAAGCGGTCGTTACACAGCAGTTGCTCTCAAGAGTCGGCGGCATAGGGCGCGTGCCTTCGGTGGAAATACTGATCGCAACTCCCGGCGTGCGCAACCTGATACGCGAGGCAAAAGCCCACCAGATACCCGCCGCCATACAGACGGGCGGCTCTGTGGGGATGCAGACGATGGATCAGGCACTCAAAGAACTTTACACAGTCGGGCTGATTACTTACCAGGATGCGATGAATCGGGCATTCAACCCGGATGATCTTAGAAAGTTGATACATGGATAAATGACAAAAAATATGATCCACTAATTACACTAATTTAATTCGTGAAAATTAGTGTAATTAGTGGATAAAAATATAGAGAAAAATGCCTGTATATACATACAAAGCCCGTGACCCGCGCGGGCAGGCGATAACGAGCGTGATGGAGGCGGAAAACGAGCAGGTGGTGCGCTCGCGTCTGCGTGAGCGCAATTTCATAATCACTTCCATACAGGTTAAGAAAAAAGGGTTTGAACTTAAGGATTTATTTGATGTGTTTCGCAAGGTCAGGGCAAAGAGCCTGACGATATTCAGCCGGCAATTTGCAACGATGGTGGCTGCGGGGCTGTCGCTTGTGCGCGCCCTTGATGTGCTTGAGCGGCAGACGGACGATAAAAAACTCAAAGAAGTTGTAGCCGATGTGCGGCGCCGCGTGGAGGCGGGTTCTTCGCTGTCGGAGGCGTTTGCGGCGTATCCTGCTACCTTTTCAGACCTTTTCGTCAGTCTCACCCACGCTGGCGAAGTCGGCGGCGTCCTTGACGAAACCCTCGGTCGCATTGCGGAGTTCCTTGAGAAAGATCAGACCCTGCGCGCCAAAGTCAAATCGGCTATGACTTACCCGATAGGGATACTTTGCTTCGCCGTCATCGTCGTTTTCATCCTGATGTATTTCGTTATCCCCACATTCGTCCAGATCTTTTCGGGTATGAATGTCCCGATGCCGCCCACTACTAAGATGCTGATAATTTTCAGCACAGCGCTGAAGACATACCCATACATTTTTATCGGTGTAATAATTGGCACGGTGATTGCAGCCCGCGCTTATGTGAGGACATCCTATGGCAAATTGCGGTATCACAAACTTCTTCTCCGTCTGCCGGTGTTCGGCTCGTTGACGCGCAAGGTAACGATATCGCGTTTCAGCCGCACGCTCGGGACGCTTCTGCGGAGCGGCGTCCCTGTGATGCAGGCGATGGAGGTAACGGGCAAGGCGTCAGGCAACCTCGTGGTGGAGAAGGCGGTGGATGATGTGCGCACGAGCCTGCGCGAGGGCGAGACCATATCCGAGCCGATGGAGAAATCCGGCCTTTTCCCGCCGATGGTTACGCAGATGATAGCGGTGGGTGAGGAGACGGGCAGTCTGGACATGATGCTTACCAAGGTGTCGGATTTTTATGATGTGGAGGTGGAGACGACGCTTGATGCGCTGACATCCCTGCTTGAACCGCTGATGATCGTCTTTGTCGGCGGCGTGGTGGGCTTCATCGTTATCTCAATGTTCCTGCCGATGGTCTCGCTGATAAATGCGCTCGGTCAATAATGTCAGCGTTGTAAGACGATTTTTGCACTTTTATCAAATTTGCACAAGTGCAGTTACAAATTAAATGTTGACAAAATTGTAAAACTGGGAAAAATAGATGTAGGGGCAAGGCTTGCCTTGCCCAAATGTAACAATAAAACACAGAAAGGAGGTGAAATGCTTTGAGAAAGGTTACAGGAAAACTTGGGACGAAAAAGGCTGCGGGATTCACGCTAATTGAACTTATGATAGTTATTGCAGTCATCGGGATCCTTGCCGCCATACTTGTCCCGAACTACCTCAGTGCGAAGGACAGGGCGGCACTTAGAGCGTGCGATGGCGCGCTGAGCAATGTTAAAACGACAATTGAGATAATCAGAACGGACGGTGATATTTCGGGTTCGGATATTTGCGGGGCTGGAACGACTATTGGTGATTGTCTCGTTGATGAAATGATCGGTGTTGATGCTACTTTTGATGTTACAAATCTGGAGCAGAGAATAAGTTCTTCATGTTATGCGAAGGGCGGAGGCACCGATGCATGGACTGCCGCCATGATTGAAATAGAAGACAGCACAAGTTATAAGGTATGGGGCGGGTCAAGAGGCGTCATCACCAAATGTGATGTGTGCATATCGGAAACATCAAGCGGTCCCAGCACTTTTGCCAAATGTCAGGCAGGAGACACATCGGAGTGCCTGTAGTGAGTAAGCAGGCAACTTGAAACATAAGAGGAAGGCGGTTCTATTGAACCGCCTTTTTTTATTACCTGAATTGAGCGATTCTGTCTATGATATTGTTTCATCTAATTGGGTAATTGCTGTAGGGCGCGGTCTCCGCACCGCGCCGATTGATTCGTGTAATTAGTGGATCAAATTTTTTGTCATTTTTGATTGGACAGCAATGATCTGATATAATTAAAACAACAAGTGGAATTGTTTACTTCTTTTGGGCGGGTGGACGGTTTTGCCCATACTGCTCTGTTTTACGGAGTAATTGGGTTTTTTGTAGGGAGTTTTCTTAATGTCTGCATCGTGCGCATCCCGCAGGGCGCATCTATTATGTTCCCGCCGTCGCACTGCCCGGTGTGCAAAACACGGCTGCGCGCGGCGGACTTGATACCTGTTTTAAGTTATCTTCTGCTTAAGGGACGGTGCAGGGAGTGCGGAAGTCCGATCTCGGTTCAGTATCCGATTGTGGAGTTTCTCACGGGCGTGTGCTTTTTCCTTGCTGCGCGGTGGTCTGTGGATTATCTGCACCTTTACAAGTTCCTTTTTTTCGTTTCCTGTCTTGTAGTGATCTTTTTCATAGACCTGCGGCATTATGTCATACCGGATGTCATAGTGCTGCCAGGGATAGAGGCAGGGCTTTTGCTTGCGGTATTTGAGGGGCGGTTCTGGGATGCGGTTTTCGGATGTGCGGCTGGCGGGGCGATCTTTCTTCTTATAGCGTATATGGCGGTCGGGTTATTCCGCCGCGAGGGAATGGGCGGCGGGGATGTGAAGTTTGCAGGAATGATCGGCGCATTTTTAGGGATTAAACTTATGCTGCTTGCCGCATTTTTATCGTTTCTTGCCGGCGGGCTTGCTGTTATTCCGATGCTTTTTCTGGGAATAAGAAAGATGGGGGAACCTGTGCCCTTTGGACCGATGATGGTGGCGGGAGCGTTTGCGGCGATGTTTTTCGGCGAGCGTATTCTGGAGTTATATCTTGGGCTGTGGTGATTTCTATGTTCACGCAAAGAACGCAAAGGGAGAAAAAAAGGACGCGAAGAAAGAAATATGACTGAAAATGAAATTTCACATAAAATCATAGGGGCTGCTTTGGAAATTCATAAAAATTTAGGACATGGATTGTTAGAATCTGTTTATGAAAACGCTTTGGCTCACGAATTAAGGGAAAGGGGAATGAAGGTTAAAACACAAGTTGCTTTACCTATGATATATAAAGAAATAAAAATGGAAGCGGGATTCAGGATAGATCTGCTGGTTGAAGATAAAGTAATAGTTGAAATTAAATCTATTGAAGTAATGGCACCGATTCACTTCGCTAAAACATTAACTTACTTAAAATTAAGTGACCTTAAATTGGCACTTCTGATAAACTTCACTACTATCAAGTTGAAAGACGGAATAC
The DNA here is from genome assembly GCA_040755115.1 of bacterium. GTDB lineage: Bacteria > UBP15 > UBA6099 > UBA6099 > JBFMBQ01 > JBFMBQ01. The sequence continues at coordinate 16,654 of JBFMBQ010000202.1, read as the reverse complement.
ATAGAATCGTAAATGGTCTTTAATACTTTGCGCTCTTTTTGTTTAACTTTGCGTTCTTTGCGTGAGCGACATGGAGGGATGAGAAATGGCGAAAAATAATCCGCAAACCGCACTCCGCACTCCGCACTCCGCACTCTGCACTCCGCAATCCAAAAGTCGTGGTTTCACGCTGACGGAGACGCTCGTGGCGATGACAATACTGGTGTTTATACTCACATCCATTCTGACGATCTTTACGCAGGGAACGAGGCAGATAAAGAACGCGAAGGTGAAGCGGAGGGTGTCGGCGTGCGCGCGTCTTTTTATGGAGTATCTTGGCAGTGTGTCGCTGAGCGAGGTTTACAGAGAAACCGGCGCCGGAGATACAGGATATCATGGTTTCAACGAGAGCGTTCCCGTTGATGTTAACGCTTTTGTTACCGACATCGCCATAACCGGCACAGAAGGCAGGGACTGCGTTGAACTTTCAAATGACCCGGCGATTAATTTGCAATACAAACTATGCCCTGCCTGTCACAGTTGCGCTTGCGGGTCAGGCGTTGGTATGAGCATTGAATGTTTGTTTGATATTAAGGTTCGCTTCAGATGGGACAATCCTGGGGGGCGGGAGAATATGAAGTTGGATTTCCAGATAAAAGACTACAGCGCATCGGTGGATTGCGCGGGTGTTGGATGTTCAACAACCCCGTGTACTAACGACCCGAATGATGATGGGTCATGTTTAGACTCTATGCTTGAAAACTTGCAGGAAGAGATATGTGAGTTTTCTGATTGAAAACGGTGCGCTAATGAGAAGCCTGGGTTATAATTCATAATTATTTGTTGAATAAAATGCAGAACTCAAAACTCGGAACCCGAAACTCGGAACCCGAAACTCGGAACTCGGGACTGAATATAAGCGGTTTCAGTCTGCCGGAACTCCTGTTAGCATCAATTGTGATGATAATGGTAACGATGGTACTGGCGCAGGTGATGGTGGGGACAGTGCGCGCCTACATCACTGTCGCAGACCAGACCCTCGTTCAGGGCAATGCCAAGTGGGTATTGGACAGGATGGCGAGCGAGATACGGCTCGGGTTTCCAATATATGATAATGATTCTGATCCTTCAACGATAAAATTCAGCAAGTATGGCGAGAACCTCACTTCACCGGACGATGATTACGATACAGTCTGCTACGATTTTGTTCCGCCGAACCCTCCGGGAACCGAGCACGATGTTGCAAGTTACCAGCCGGGGTATGTGAGGCGCGGCTCAAATTGCGGATCAGATACATGCACACCCTCGCCGGAGACATGCGCTGACCCCGGCGAATACCAGCGGATTACTGACTTTTCAACGGATATAAGGGAACTGGAGTTCCGGTATTGTCGTCCGGAAGGCGCAACTGTCGGGGGATACGATTGCACCGCAGTTGTTGATAACGGTTCCGGCGTGCCTGATACTGACGAGACCTGCATTTTTCTTATTTCCATAACGATGCGTGTGTCGCGGCGGCTGAATCAGATGATGAACCCGGCGGATGCAGAAGCCCCGGAGTATGAAATGACGACGGTTGTGCGGCCGCGCAGCACATACTTATCTGCGTTACAGGATGCTAATAAGAATGGTCAGGTTGATTGTTGCGAGCCTGCTCAATTGGATGCGCCCTGGTGTCTTTATCTCGGGCAGTAGTTGATTTTGGCGCAAAAAGCGCAGCGCAGGCTTCCAGCCTGCGGGATCAAAGAACGATGCGGAAAGACGCCAGCGTTACATTAATTTAAAATTTTTATGAAATATACAAAATTTCAAAGGCATGCTATAATTAAATAAACTCCATTAAAAAGAACCGATGGAGATTAAAAATGACAATATTGACAAAGATCAAACACTAAAAAAGATGATCCACTAATTACACGAATTTACACTAATTAATTCGTGAAAATTAGTGGAATTCGTGGATAATATTTTATATTTGAACTTTGACATTTGACATTGATTTGACATTTGGCATTTGACATTTTTCTTAAATTCAGCCTCCTGATAAAGGCAAAAAGGGGGGATATGCGATGAAATTAATGAGGAATTTCAGGAACAGCGAGAAGGGCGCAGGTCTTATTCTCGCAGTTATATCCGTTCTGATACTTTCAATGGTGGGCGGCACTTTTGCGATGCTCGTGCAGAACGAGGCGCGCAGCGCGCAAAAATCGGCTGCTTATGACCAGGCGCTCTATGTGGCGGAGGCAGGCGTTGAAGAAGTGCTTTACCTGCGCTCGCTCAATCCGCAGAATATGTGTTATCCGTTCATAAACAAAGTTGACAGAAACTTCACAGTAGGCGGCAACACGCAGACCGAAGAGGGCGATATTGATTTCACCGGGACAGGTGTGGGCAAAATCCCCCCGGGCAAAAAAAACAGCGCCGCTCACTCCAACACCTGTTATGAACTTACAACAACCGATGTTGACAATACAGACAGCGACCTTGATTTCCTCCCCTGCTGGACCTATAACGAGAAACATTACGAAAATATATTGACTTTCGGTGAGAATTTTTATTGCCATGACGGCTCTGATCCGTCGCAGTCAAACATCGGCGGGCAGCCCAGTTGCGGAGATTACAAACCCCTTGCGGTTTGGCCCAGAGACGATAACAGTTCGGATGGCATCGGCTGGATGCCTATGGACAAATCGCTTGACAGACCCTTGTCGGAAGAGGATGCCACAGATAATCCAAAAGGCAGGCAGCGATATACTACAGGGTTTTTCACCGTCTGCAACGACGATTTCAGAAACGATGATGTAACAGTTGAGCCTGCCAAGTCCGTTTTAGGGGAAAGAACTCCGCCCGTTGAGCGACGGGTTATGAAACTTTCAATCGTCTCGGTCGGCGAGGTCGTTACCGGTGACGGTAAGGAAGCGGTTCAGCGCGCAGTCAAGGTGGATGTTATTCCTTCAGCATTATACACAGGCGTAATTGACCAGTATTATGACAGGACGCTCACATATTTTACGACCATAAACGGACCTGTTCATATAAACGGCTGGAACGACAATACCGCAGGCAGATATGCCGCATTTCTTGCCAGTGATTTTGATCTTATAGGCGGTTTGATCGGCGACGAGACCATTCAAACGATACTCCAATTTTTCAAGCCCCCGGAACTTGTATCAGTGAGTTTCCCGCATGAAACTCCCCAGGCAGGCGACTGGAGCGCGCTGCTGCTTGAGAGCATGCCTCATGTCCATCTCCCTGTTCGGATTGACATTCCGACCGTGAACTGGGACAAGTGGCTTAACAGGATGAGGGAATTGTATGGAGACGCTCTCGGACTGACGAATATGTATCTTATGAAGATGCAGGATTACCACCCGACGAACAAATATTATACCGAAGGCGACGGGGCGGTTGAATACAGTTGCGACAGCAATCAGCAGGACGAGTGCCAGGATCCGGAAGACTGGTTTGATTTTGACTGTCCGCCGAATACGAGCGACAGCGGGAAGATGCACAACTGCCGTTCTTCGGGCTGGGCGGTATGGAACGATGTGTATTTTGACCTCTTTGATTACTATTTCGGCAGCCCGAACAACCGGATGGAAGGGACGGAAAGCCCCTCCGATCTGATCGGCAGCGGCTGGGGACCGAGAGATAAGAGTCTGCGCTATGTGACGAAATCAGTCTATGATCTTGACCTGACACGCCCTGGTTGCAGTCTGGACAATCTAAGCGGCTGTCTTTTCAAAGATGTGCCCCGGCCGCAGTTTGTATTTATGGGGCGGCATGAATACCGCGGCAAGGTGTTTATTGACGGTGTCATCGGACTTGGCACGCGGACGCCGTATCACACCTGCGGCACGGGCGACGGTTTCCCATTGTGCATCTCATTTGATCTGTTCGGGATTAGTATTGAGTTCGGGATTCCGCACTGGCATCTTGGCAAGGCGCGTGTAGTTGGAGAAATGCTCGTAAATGGCAGACTGTATATGGCTGATTATGTGAATATACAGGGCGGGGCGATTTACGCAGATGAGGATATGATCAAGGATGAGACGAGCGGCTTGGATGTTATACTGGATGTGTCCGAATTAATATGCTGGCTTCTGGATTTCGTCGGCATAGGCTGGCTGTGCGATATTGTTATGGATTTATTAAGACCTATACTCGTGGGAATCTTCCCCTGGTGGCCCCTTTTAGACCTGACGAATAACGGGATTATAGATTTTGAATCCTATCTTGACATAGACGGAGGCAATCTGTCTAATGTGCTCAACTCCGGGACATTGTTCACGCGCGGTAATTTTAAATACGAGATTCCCACCGCTGGTCTGTTCATATTCCTGTTTGAAAGCATTCTAAGTTCCCTCCTGCCGTTTCTTGATTTAGAGCCTGCCATTGACCCGATACGGATATACAACTATGGCGCAATCGTGGCGATGGGGAAAGTGGTGGATGGTGAATGGGTTGACGGCGACATCACACTTGCTGATCATGAGCGGATGGATTTGATGACATGTGACCCTGACGGGGGGATATGCGACAGTGCGAGTCAGGCGAGCACAGGGTATGCGATAGCGGCGGGCAAACTCAAGGTGGGAAGCGATATAATCTCGCACTACGGCTGGGGCGGACTTATTGATAACTGCACTGAGATGATGGATATCGGATGGAGCGGGGGAGTTTCAATATCAACCGATCCGGATTGTGCGACAGCAGGTATTTTTTATTCAGGCGGCATTGTAACGCAGGGAGAGGACAGCAAAACAAAAATGATTACGAGGAAAGAATGTCTCAATTACGAAGAACCGGATTTCTGGTCAGACCCGGTCAATAATGCTCTATGCTGGATAGACCCTGTATTGGGCGGTGATGCGGCTGAATTCAATGTGAAGGGACATTTCTATGCCGGCAAGGTAGGCGGAATGCCTGCCACTCATGTCCGGCTTGACCAGGACCCGAGCGTTCGGCACGAGGCAATAACACGGAATTACTTCAGGGAACTGGGCGGTGTGCCTGTTGACTGGATGGAAGTTAACCCGCCGGCTAATCTCCCGTCGTTTACAGACCGATAATTTATAGTAGGGGCGGGTTTCAAACCCGCCCCTATAAAAATATTGAATGTTGTGATAAAATAGGGGCGGTCTGTGAACCGCCCTTATATAATGTGCAATCTGTGGCGTTCGCAGACAGCGCAGGGGAAAATTAAACTCTGTGCATTCTGTAGTAAAGAATAGCAGCAAAAATGGCGATATTCGGATTATTTGACAGGACACCGCAGGCGCGTATGGGGCTTGACATCGGCACGCGCTATATCAAACTTGCGGTGCTTAACCCTACATCACAGGGGCTGCAATTGCAGCATGTCGGTTTTGCCGCCACGCCGCAGGGCGCAGTAACCGACGGAATGATAAACAATCCGGAGGCGGTCGGCGAGGCAATCGGGCAGATAATCAGATACTACAACATAAGGGACAGGCGGGTGGTGTGTGCGCTGCCCGGCAGGTCGGTGGTCATCCGGATAGTGAATCTGCCGGCTGGGCTGAGTGATAGAGAGATCAAGGTTGCAACGATAGGAGAAGTGGAGAGATTTCTGCCGTTCCCGCTTGACGAGATGGAATACGATTATGAAGCGATGGGGACGGTGGAAGCGGGGGACAGCCGTCAGACGGTGGTGCTGTTCGTAGCCTCGCACAGGGATGTAGTGCAGAAGCGAGTAGAGGCGGCGCGGTATGGCGGGCTGGAATCGGTGGAGATGGATGTTGACCCTTTCGTGCTTATGCGCTCCGTTCTTGAGGCTGGATTATATGACAGCCCGGACACCTTCAAGCAGACGATAATGCTTGTGGAGATGGGCGCCAGCGCCACCAGCGTGAGCATCATCGGCGGCGGCGCGCTCCGGTTCACGCGCATCTTCGCAGTCGGCGGCGACACACTGACGCACGCTATTGAGTCCGGCATTGACAGCACATTCCTTGAAGCGGAGAAACTGAAACGGGAGAATGCAGTAGCGGTCGTAGATGAAAGCGATTTGGGCGTTGACGCACGCACACGGGAGATACATGGGCACATTCATTTTCACCTTGAGAATCTTGCGCTTGAATTGCGGCGGTCTCTTGCGTATTATACATCAAAGTACCGCGGGGAGGTCGTGAATAAGATTCTCCTTACGGGCGGCGGCTCGCTCCTGCGCGGGATAAAGAAATTTTTTGAAGACGAACTCGGACTGCCGGTGGGGTATGGCAACCCGCTCGGCAACATCGCCTACACAGGCGATCAGGATATTGAACTGATATCGGCCCGGGTGCCTTTCTTAGGAGTAGCGGTCGGCTTGTCTCTGCGGCAACTGCCGGTAAAATACACCTCGCGGTTATCGCACCAGGTGAATGTTGAGCCGGATTACGAGTTCGGAACAGCGGCGCAGGCGGTGAGTATAACATAATAGAAAAATGAAAAATTCTTGTAGGGCGCGATCTCCGCACCGCGCTGAACGGTTGACCATTAAACTATGATAAAAGTAAATCTACAGCCGAAGATCGTCATAGAAATCAAGGAAGGCGTGCAACTCCCCCTTTGGCCCGTAGGGGTGTTCGGTGCGGTAATCGTAATCGCCATGATAAGTTTTTACTGGAACATGAACACGAAGATAATATCATCGCGTGCGGAGATACGGAAACTGGACTTCAAACTCCGTGATTTTCAGCGCATCATCAAAGAGTATGAAGAAGCCACGAATGAGCGGAAATACCTTCAGGGCAAGCGGGATTTTGTGTACGGCATATCAAAGAACCAGAAGTTGTGGGTGGATTTTTTTGATGAATTAAAGAGCAGCATGCCGACCGATGTGTGGATAACGCGGTTTGAAGGCAACCGCACGGGGGAATTCAGGATGGAGGGCAACACCTACAGTTATTCCGCCATAGGGTTTCTTATGCTCCAGTTGTATTCAATTGATTACATCACCTCTATTTCACTTGAAAACGCATCAGCGGGAACAGCGGGTGAGGTTGCTGGAAAGACTGTGGGCGAAGTAGTGTCAAAGAGATTTCAACTCAGGGGCACGATGAGTCTTGTGCCGAAGAAAAAGTAATGAAGTTGTCGGATGTGCCACCCCCAAACTTGTTTGGGGGCGCCAAACAACCTATAGAGTAACACAAGAAAAAAAATGCAGATCGGGCAAATTTCAAGAAATCATATCTTTGTTCTTCTCCTGATACTTGAGATCGGACTCAGCGTCGTGTTCGCAATGTATTACTATGTGCCGAAAAACGCACAGATTACGGAACTACAGGCGGAAGTGGAGAAGAAAAAACGGGATGTGCGCGAGATAGAATTTACCAAGCGCGAACTTGCCGAGACGAAGGTGGAAAATGAGCGGCTTGAGGCGGAAATTGAACACCTTGAAAAGTTCTTCCCGGAAGAAATGTATATCTCAACCGTCCTCCTTCAAATAGAGCACCTTGCAACCGCAACACGGCTTGATATACTCAGGGTGCAGCCGGGAGCCGGCGCGAAAGCAACACAAACGGCAGCCGCCCCGGAAAAAACCGCCCCGCCGAAAAAACCCAGCGTGCAGCCTGTTGAAGAGGAATATGAGTTCAATCCGGAAAAAGAATACAGAACTGCCGTTGTAACTATGGAGATATCCGGTAATTTCTCTGCTATATATAACTTCTTTAATGAACTCGTTTCATTCCCCAAACTGGTCGTGGTTAATAACTTCCAATTAACAAGCGGGCAGAAAGATGTGAAGACCGAAGGAATTAAAAAACCACCGGAAGCGGGGGCCCAACTCAAGATCACTCTGCCCCTTACTTTTTATATACAGCAGAAGAAATCAAAGGTGGTGCTGTAATGAGGTTCAGGGTTCACGGTTCACAGTTCACGGTTCACGGTTCAGGGTTCAAGGTTCAGACTCCAGCCCTTACTCACCTACCTACTACCTACTACCTACTACCTACTACCTACTTTCTACTTGTTATTATTTTTGCGATGTTATTTGTATCCGGCTGTGCGAAGAAGGCGCCGCCTGCCCCGGCAGCGGTTTCAAAGACGGGGAAGGAAGATATTCTGGATCAGACCGAGGGCACTGGCGAGACGGCATTAAGACTGACCGGCGGCGAGGCGGGAAAATCGGCGGAGAAGAAAGAGGCAGGAGCGGAGACAAAAGAGGAAAGGAAACAGCAGTTGATAAAGGAGACGGGTTTTGATATGATCCGTGCCAGATTCAGTAAGGAGACGGGGAGGGATAATCCGTTTGAAGCAGTTTCATTTGAAGCCCTCGGACCGATATGGGGTCAGGAGGTAGCGCCAGAGCGTTATCGGCTTGCCGGCACGGCAAAGAGTCAGTTCGGGACATTTGCGCTGCTTGAATTGGGTGATAAGAGTGTTATTGTGAGGGGCGGCGAGAAGATGGAAGGCGGGACGGTGGTTCGCGAGATCAAAGCCAGGGAGGTCGTGCTGGAGAAGGAAGGAACAGCGACCATATTGGGGATGAAAGTAAGGCGGCGGCTGGCTGAAGAGAAGGCGAGACCCGGCATAGCGGCTTCAAAGTTGCCCAACCTGAACGATTATTATAGCGAGTATCTTGAGCGTAAGTATGGCGGCGAAGTGCCGGAAGAAGCGAAAGAGCGTCCGAAAGATTTTCTTGAGTATCTGAAAAAGGTGGAAAAGAAAGAAAAGGAAACGGAATAAAAAAAGTTTTGCATTTGTTGTTGAACAAAAATATAATATTAACTTCAGTGCAAAAGGAACGGGAATTTTCAAAAATATATATGGTAAATAAATGTCAAAGTTCAAATTCAAAAATTCAATTGACATTTGGATTTTGAAATTCATTTGACATTTGACATTTGGACTTTGAAATTTTAAATTATTTTGTCAACTGAACTGTAATACGATGCAAAAATACCTTTCACTTAACAGACAACATTCCATTCTCCGCACCCTGTATATTTCTGCGGTCTTATTTTTAACTCTCTCCGCAAATGTTTATGCAGGCAGACTTGAAAAGGTTAATGTGCAGGAAGACGCAGGCACTGTGTATGTGAAACTCACGGGGACGGAACGCTTCCGCTACCGGATGAAAGAATATGAATCACCCCCCCATGTTGTTATTCAACTTTACAACACGAAAAGCGCTCTGGCTTATGACGCTGTGCCTGTTTCAAAGGGGAATGTAACTAATGTTACTATCAACGAACTTACGATGAACGATGACACATCCACTTATGTGTCTGTGCACCTGAAAAAATCTTCGCCAGTTGATTTTAAGGTCTCGCCGGATGGGCGCACCTTCACATTCATGGCTCTTCCCGTGTCAGAGGCCGCTGCGGCGGGAAAAAAAGATAAATGGGCGCCCCCTCCCATTTACCTCCCGGGTGAGCCGGGCGCTGCCCAGAAAACCGCTTCGGAAGGAAAATATCCGGAGTTTCCCGATGAACAGGATAAATCGCCCTTTATAGCAGGACCGCTCGTTCTTACCGATGCCGATATTTCCGAGGCGATAAAACTTATATCAGAGGCTTTCGGCGGAGTGAATATTGTAGTTGACGGCAGTATTATTGCGAAACAGGAGCAGGCAAAGGCGCAGGGCGCTGCCGGCGGCGGGGGCGGCGGCACCATCGGCGCTGAAGCGGTCGGGATCACTGTAACTTTAAGGAACATCACGCTTGAGGACGCGCTTGATGCCATCACCTCCGCGAACAAATGGATGTGGCAGAAGGTGGGTAATATCTACATCATAATGGACGATAAAACCGATGAGTATGGATACTCCCTCGTTGAAACAGGAAGATACTTTGACCCTGCACAGCAGATGGATGTGGATATTTACAGACCGAAATATATTTATGCCTGTCAACTTGTCCAGTACGGACTGAATATAGTCCCCAGTGCAACATGCGACTCGTATGCTAATGTAGCGATTTTCCGAGGAGCAAAAAAAGACCTTGACCGCCTGCGGAAAATTGTGAGCGATATTGACAGACCGGATGTTTCACAACCGACAAACTTCATTACCCGTATTATCAAACTGAAATATATCCGCGCCAACGACCTTGCCGGTAAATTAACAACCCTGCTGGGCAATCCATATCTTGGAAATTTGAATATTATAGGCGGCGCATACTCAGGAAACGCAACGACCTCGCAGAACACCGATAATACCCTCTCGGTAGATGAAGCCACTAACACGCTGATATTCGTGGGCAGGCAGGATATATACGACAGGATAATGCCGATAATCAATCAACTTGATGAACCCTTCAGCGCAACCGCAATACGGACGATACCGCTGAAATATGTCCAAGTAACAGACTTGCAGAACGATCAGGATTTCATGCAGAACCTTGTTTCTTTACTCGGACGCGGCGGAACCGGCGGAACATCCGGCTCGTCAAGCCAGTTCTTTTACAGCAACGATACAAATTCACTCACCTTTGTCGGCACCGATGACGATTATGATCGCCTGATCCAGGTGATTAATGTCGTTGATGTTGAATCCCGCCAGTTCATCACCGAGGCGGTTGCGCTTGAGAACATCCGCGTTGAGGATGTCAAAGCGATGGAAGCGACGATCCTCACGCCGGTGTTAAGCATGCAGGAATTCGGGGGCAGCGGCACGACAGGAGGAGGACCGTCGGGGCGCGTTTCAATGTCTTACAATCCCGTTTCAAATACGGTTATCATAGCCGGTCCGAGGCAGTATGTTGACAGGATAAAAATGCTCATAAAGAGCATGGATACCGAGCCTTCAGACATCACGACCAAAGAATTCCCGCTGAAATATATGCGCGCAGACAGGGCTCTGGAGATCGTCAAAAATATCATATATAAAGGCATTCCGGAAACTTTGAAGGAAGCAAAAGATGGTTCATTTTTTAATTACCAGGAACTTCAATCGGTGGGTGGTGAAGAGGGAGGCAGTGCGGGACTTACAACAAAGGAAACACAAAATTTGACTGTGGATTTTGTTGAATATCAGTCAAAAGAGGATGATAAGACGGGTTTCAAGGATGTGAATAAACTCGTTCTTCATGCAGAATTCACACGGAATTCAATCATTGCATCCGGGACAAAATATGATCTGAAAAGGGTGGAAGAAATAATAAAACTGATAGATAAATCCTATCCGCAGATAATGATAAAACTTCAGGTGCTTGAATTATGGCACGAAAAGGGCAAGGAGATCGGTATCGGATATGTTTATCAGGATAAGCATTTTACAACCAATTTTAATTTTGAGGAATTCCCGCACAACAGAGAAGAACCTGAGGGGGAAACCCCTTATGGAGGATTCTTCCCGGATGTTTCAAGTCATTATTATGAAGTATACGATCAACAGGGAAAAATAATAGGACTTGCCGATCCTTATCATCAGGTTACAGGTGATTCGGGATTTTTCCTCTATGACACAGCGGAGAATTTTTTAACAGAATTCGCACCCTCGCTGAAAGCGCTCATCACAAGTGATGTCGGCCGCCTTATTGCCGAACCCTCAATCACTGTGGCGGAAAACATGAGCGCAATTTTTGATTTTACGGATAAAATACCTTATGTGCAGACTACGACTACAATCTCAGGAGGAGTGGCGCAAACACAGCAGACTGTTGAAAAGGAGGATATAGGTTTTAAGTTAACAGTGTTGCCTCATTTTACGGAAGACGGTTTCATCGTCTTGAAGATAACGGATATGCAGATAAGATTGCTGAAAGGTTATATCTTAGTTGGAGGCACTAATAATGTTCCAGCCGTTTCAACAAGGAGCATTGTTACGGAGGCTAAATTAAAAAATGAACAGCCTTTTATCATCGGTGGAATAAAGAACACCAGTCATGATAAAACGCAGTCAAGAGTCCCTCTTTTATCGGACATTCCGCTGATTGGCAAACTTTTCAAGGAAACTTCAGTAACTGAAAAGGAATCGGAGATAGTTCTCATCATCACACCGATCATCATCCCATCTTCATAAATAATATATCCACGAATTACACGATTTTGGAGTGCGACAATTCATTGTCGCTTTCAAAGACGGCGATTAATCGCCGTCAAAAGCAAAGCGGAGATAAATCTCCGCACTCCGAGATTATTCATTGTTTAAATTTTGACATTTGGATTTTGACATTTAGTAACATTTTATACTATTTCGCAATCAAAAATAAAAAAATTATGTGCCACCCCCAAACTCGTTTGGGGGTGCTCATTACTTTATGTTTGATCGCAACTTGGTATTAGCTATATGAAGCGCTGTAGGGCGCGATTTCCACATCGCGCCGAACTATATTTCACGAGCATTAATAGGTTATATTCAAATTTTGACATTTGGATTTTGACATTCATTTGACATTTGACCTTTGACATTTAGTGATTCGTTTTACAGATTTTCGCCAGCGGTTCGCCCGAAAGAATCGGATTCATCTCCTCGTAACTTTTTCGCCCGCTGCGGTAGATGATGCCGATTGGGATTTCGTTGCCCCATTTTATTGCGGCTGCGAATGCCTTCTGGCGGTCGTAAGGGTCGTAATCCGCGGGCAGTTCCCGGCACCGGTCGCGATACCACTTATAGGTATTAACCTTGTTGAACGACACGCAGGGCTGGAGAATGTCAAGCAGTGCGAAGCCCTTGCTCTTTATCGCCTCTGTCATCATTCTTTCAAGATGTCCCATATCGGTCGCGGTTGAGCGCGCAACGAAAGAACAATCCTCAGAAACGGCGAGCGCAAGCGGATTGACTGGTATTGATATTACCCCGTGCGGCTGAACTTTCGTAACGAAACCGATGTCCGATGTCGGCGATGCCTGCCCCTTTGTCAGTCCGTAAACCTGATTGTTGTGGACGAAAACCTTGACGCCGATATTTCTTCGGAGTGCGTGCAGGAAGTGATTGCCGCCCTCACCGTAGATGTCGCCGTCGCCGCTCGTAACGATGACATCAAGTTTATGATTTGCGATCTTTATTCCCGTGGCGGCGGGCAGCGCACGGCCGTGAAGTCCGTTGAATACATTTGCGTTTACATAATGAGGCAGTTTGGCAGCCTGCCCGATCCCTGACACAAGTACAAGGTTGTGCCGATCAATCCCCAATGAATCAATAACTTTATCCAGTGTCTTGAGGATAACAAAATTCCCGCATCCCGGGCACCAGGCGGTTGTGTCAAGTTTATATGTTCCGTTCATTACCAGAAACCTTCTCTGCAATTTCTTCGCCGCTGAAGGGGAGTCCGTCATAGCGAAGTATCGTATCGTATTCATTCAATGCGCCGACCTGCCTCAGCATTGAGGCGAACTGCGCCGTGCAGTTGCCTTCAACTGCCGTTACTATGCGCCCGCGAAAAATCTTCTTCAACTTTTCCGCATCAAGCGGAAATACCTGCGAAAAGTGCACCATGCATATCGTCCTGTCCTGCGCGAGCAGAATGTCCACCGTCTCGCGGCACGCGCCATAAGTGCTGCCCCAGCAGAGAAGTATTTCCTCCGTCAGATCAGGATAAATCTCCGGCGGCAGCGCATCCACTGTAAGTCCGTTGCCTTTGCGCATCCGTTTTTCCTGGAGCGCAACGCGCGCGGCAAGGTCTTCAGTGATGTGCCCGTCGGCGGTATGCTCGTCGGAATCAACTACCACGAAAACGCCGCCGCCCGGTATCGCCCGCGGCGAGACGCCGCTTTCTGTTATTGCATATCGCACATAGCCCTGTGGCGGATTGTCAACGATGAAGCGGTCAATGGGGTCAGGTGCGTCAGGCAGATCGGAGATGTTCTTTTGCAGGTCTGTAATATATTGATCAACCATAACAACGGAGGGTGTCTGATACTTATGAGCGGTAACGAGGGCGTGGCGCGTGAGATCATAAGCCTGCGGCAATGTCCCTGGCGCAAAAATCGCGCGCTGGAATTCGCCGTGCCCGGCGTGGATGGCGAATTTCAGGTCGCCCTGCGCTGTTCGCGTGGGCAAGCCAGTGGCGGGTCCAGGACGCTGTCCTAATATAATCACTATCGGCAACTCCAGCATGCCCGCAAGTGAAAGCCCTTCCACCATCAGAGCGAATCCGCCGCCGCTTGTCGTGGTCATCGCAGGGACGCCTGCATAAGTGGCGCCGCAGATCAGGTTTACGGCGCATATCTCATCTTCCGCCTGCTCCACGACGATGCCGTATTTATCAGCGACGCTTGCAAGGTAAGTGAATACATTAGTTGACGGCGTCATCGGGTAACTGCTGACCACTTTAACGCCTGCGACTGCCGCCGCCAGCCCGATTGCCTCGCTGCCGCTGAAGACCGCAGAGGTGGCATCGCCGGAATCAGGCGCAGGAATTTTTCCCTTGAGATCGGCAACGAGTTCCGCACCCATTCGCGCACACGCTGTGTTGGCATCAGTTACATCTTTGCCTTTTTTGCCAAACTGCTTCTGAAGCAATCCTGTGAGTATGTCCAACTCGTAGCCAAGAACGGAGACAACCACGCCCGCCGCAACGCTGTTGACCATCAGCGGCGTGCCGCCGGCATCTTTCGCAGCCTTAATCATATCTATGGCAACGACATCATCGCCGGCTGTATCGCCGGCGAAAATTATCATCCCGCCGTTGGACAAACCGTTGCGGTGGACATCAAGCGCATCTTCAGTGAGCGCCACGATGAGGTCGGCTTTCTCCCGATGCGAAAAAAGTTTCCTGTCAGCAATCCGAATATCAAAACTGTTCACGCCGCCCCGTATACGCGACATGTAACTCTGCGTTGCAAACACATGCAAGCCCATTTCGGCGAAGGTGTGCGTCAACAAGTCGCCTATCGTCTGCACGCCCTGACCTGCTTCACCGCATATCCTTATATTTGTATCCATGCGAGCCTATGCTCTTGATGTAAAATAATACAATCCGTTATACGGTTGCGGTTGCGCCGCTGGAATCGTTGTTCGTTTTGCGTCTTTCGTTTTTTCTTTGGACGATTGACGAAAGACGATAACCGATTCGAGACGCGCAACCGCAACCGAGTAACCATATTATACCTTTTGAGACAGCATCAGATGTTCCCCTGATGATACTCTTCCCGTTTTTCCCTTTCCTCGCTTACAATAGAGAACATGCCGCTGCTGAGATAGCGCTCGCCTGTATCAGGCAGCACCACCACGATCAACCTGCCTTTATTCTGTTCCCTCGCCGCTACTTTGAGAGCGGCACAGGCGGCTGCGCCCGATGAAATGCCCGCTAATATTCCCTCAATGCGTGCCAGTCTGCGGGCGGTTTCAAATGCCTCCTCGTTTGCGACAGTTATGACCTCGTCAATAATTTTCGTGTTCAACACTTTGGGGACGAAACCGGCGCCGATGCCCTGTATCTTGTGCGGTCCGGGTTTGCCGCCCGACAACACGGGTGAATCTTTCGGCTCAACTGCGATCGCCACAAGTTCGGTTTTTTTTGCCTTTATCACTTCGGCGACGCCGGTTATTGTGCCGCCGGTGCCGACGCCCGCGACCAGAATGTCAACTGTGCCGTCGGTATCTGACCAGATTTCTTCCGCCGTGGTCTTCCGGTGTATCTCCGGATTTGCGGGGTTCTCAAACTGCTGCGGAATGAAACTGTCCTTGGTGGATTCCGCTAATTGCAGTGATTTACTTATCGCACCTCTCATACCTTCAGCGGCTGGCGTAAGAACCATCTCGGCGCCGTAAGCGGTGAAGAGCATCCGCCGTTCAATGGACATTGATTCGGGCATCACGAGTATAAGTTTGTATCCTTTTGCAGCGCAAACCATCGCCAGTCCCACGCCTGTATTGCCGCTTGTAGGCTCAATTATACTCGTATTTCCGGTAATTTTTCCCTCTCGTTCCGCCGCCTCTATCATGCTGATGGCAATGCGGTCTTTCACCGAGCCGCCGGGGTTGAATGATTCAAGTTTCGCGGCGATCCGCGCTGCAAGCCCCTTTCCGAGCCTGTCAAGATAAACCATCGGAGTTCGCCCGATCAATCCTGCTACATCGTCAGCGATTTTCATCGTCCTGTTTTCCTCCTTCTTGTCTGCATATAATTTTCAAGCCGTCCGGCTCGTTATAAATCTTGCTGTGCGGGGGCACTGAATGTGTGAGCCACACATTGCCCCCTATGATTGAGCCGTGCCCAACGGTCGTATCTCCCCCGAGTATCGTCGCCCCCGCATATATTGTAACATCGTCTTCAATGTTCGGATGCCTCTTTAATCCTTTCACAGGTTTTTTGTCCTTGTCAAGCGGGAAACTGAGCGCGCCGAGCGTTACCCCCTGGTAGATTTTTACATTACTGCCGATGATGCAGGTTTCGCCTATGACGACGCCCGTGCCGTGATCAATAAAAAACCGCCTGCCGATCTGCGCACCAGGGTGAATGTCAATGCCGGTTCGGGAGTGAGCGCGCTCGGACATGATGCGCGGTATCAGAGGCACCAGACGCTCGTAAAGCACATGGGCGATTCTATGCGTCGCTATCGCCTCGGTAAACGGATAACTTAACACTATCTCATTTGTTGACACCGCAGCGGGGTCGTTTTCATAAGCAGCCTGAATATCCTCCATCAGCATCCCATCTGGACAGTGCTAAGTTTACCTGATCAAGCGGCTAAAGTAAACTCTGGCAATCTACAGTAATCGGCGTTATGAAGTATGAATAACTTCAGTTCAGGGTCAGATATTGGAGTCAAGAGATATTCAGGG
>JBFMBQ010000201.1:0-5548 GCA_040755115.1 bacterium | reverse complement strand
TCAGTTGAAAAAGACATACGCACCTATTTCCCGCTTGAGGGCTATGTTCTGAAAGTGCTCGGCGACAGGGTTTACATAAATCTCACCCGTTCGGACGGGCTGAAGAAAGACGATGCACTGGCTGTTTTCAGGATTGGCGAAATTTTGACCGACCCTCTGACAGGCAGGGAAATTGACCGCATAAAGGACAGGATAGGGACGATAAGGGCAGTTGATGTCAAAGACACTTACTCTCAGGCAATCGTAGAAGAAGTACTCCAGCCCATACGCGAGGGCGACATAGTATCATTCTAATAAATAAACCGCAGAGAACGCAGAGGGCGCAGGGCAGGTAAGACGGTAGACAGTAGAAGTGAGATGATTTTAATCGTCTACCATCTCCCCGGACTTTTTGCATTGGACTCAATGATTGAACAAGGAAGTTCCGATCGCCGCTTGACAGTTTTTCTATGGTGCGGAGTTTTTTTTGCTGTATCGGCCGGGGCAGTTCGCCTGTTCACAAATTACGATAATTCTGAGTATTACAGCGCGTGGCTGACGCTGCGCATGTCCGCATGGGGATTGAACCCCAAAGATTTCACCCATCCTGCACTGCATTATTATCTGAACCTCGTTGAGAATTATCTTGTGTATGCTGCTGCGCATCACTGGCTCGGAGTGCGTGATTTATGGGAATACTGGGCGACCTTTTATATGGCGGCACATCCGCCGATGATAGTGATAGGACGCATTCAATCGCTCTTGCTTGGGCTGGGCACTGCCGCGCTGATGTATCACACAACAAAGCGGTTCTGGGGGCGCCGCGAAGCAGTCCTCGCTTTCCTGCTCTTTATCTCAACGGGTTCATTTTCACACTTTTCAGGTTACTTCAAATATATCAATACCAATCTGTTCTTCAACATGTTAGCCGTTCACTGCATTCTTGCTTTCTATCAATACGGCTGCGGCAGACGCATGACAGCGGCAGCGGCGGCTGTCGCTTTTGCCTTCGCTTCCGATTACCCCTCGCTGTCCCTGATTGTGCCCCTGCTCTTCGTGATATTTGAGAAATCACGAGGAGAGGGAAAGTCAACAGCAGAACACATCAAGCAATTCCTGCCCGCTGCACTCAGAGCAACCATAATAATTATCGCGATCTTCATTTTCTTTAATCCTTATATCCTTATGGATTTTGCGACCTTCCGTGAATATTTCACCTTCCATCTTAGACTGGTCAGCGGCGAAATTGAAGGCGCATCACGGGCTACGGGCCCTCTCGGCTACTTCACATATCTTTTGATGATGGCGACGCCGATGTTTCTGGGACCGTTCTTTTTTGTAATATTCTGGTTAGGCGTAACAGGCGCCTTCAAGCGGCGGAAGGATGCTGCCGTCGTTCTTCTTCTTTATGTAATTTTTTATATTATTGCGATATCTTCATTAAGCAGAAAAGAGTCCAGATTCCTTTTCGCCGCCGCCCCGCCGATATGCATGCTCACTTCCATATATTTCTTCCGCATCAGCGGTTCGGAGCGGTTGAAAGCAGTAAGATTAAAAGTGATTAAAATCCTTGCGATAATTTTTCTTGCGCTTCAATTTACAAGCAGCATCAGCAACTGTGTCGTTATGCAGATAGAGAGAGATGTGATCGGTGATCTGCGTAAGTGGGTTGAGGGGCATGTGCCGGACGGCGCGGTGGTTGCGCTGGAGGATTACAACCCGCCGCTTATGCTTTCCGAGCGCGCTGTTCGCGAGCGGATCGCCGCATCTGACAGCGACATCACGAGCGAGGGCAGAATAATGCAGGCTGTGGAAACTCTGGTGGCTCGCAGGAAAAATGCTCCCCGTTATTATCAGATTCCCATGACAGACAGACCCTACCTTGACGCCCATACAATGCACCCGGAGTATTTCAGTTGCGCTGGTGTCGGCTGGGTGATATTGAACGAAACAACGGCGGAAAAACACAAGAACTCAAGCGAATCTTACAGCGAATTTTTACGCTGGCTGCGAAAACAGGGACCGCCTGCTGCCATTTTTAAATCCAGCGCATTCTCCGATGCTAATGCCCACTACTCCGTTTACCGCCTGAAGCCGACCTCCAGCGAGGATGAGGACAATTGCGATGAAATCATCAACGGCGTGAGGTGAAAGGAAGTCACGATGTAAGATTTAATTTCAGCATTAGTGGGGTATCCCCTTTACTCCACCAAGCCGAAAACGAATATCGTATATCAATTGACGAATGTTAAATTATGAAATTTTGTAACATTTTAGCGAAATGAAGTTATCTCTATCAGAACATATTTTTGCATAATTGTAGGGCGGGGTCTCCGCACCCCGCCGCTTTCGGCACGATACGGAGATCGTGCCCTACAGCGCTTCACATGGCTAAAATGTTACGAAATATATATTATTCGACATTCGATATTCCTTGTTCGATATTCAAAATTACTTGTTCAACATACGCCATTTAACCAAATTAACGCTATGGTGGAGTAAAGCAGATATCCCAATTTTTGGTATTTGGGTTCAAGGTGGAACCTTGAACCAACAATGCAACCTTGAACCAACGGTGGGGATGCAGCCTTGAAGCAACGACGAAGAATTTATTAAAGGCGTAGGATGAGAAGCACATCGGTTTACTGGTTCATTATTTCCGAATAAAATTTTTCCGGGTTTTTATATGCCTCAATATTTCTCATGTAAAGGTAGTTTGTCGGTTCGTATTTAAAAGCCTTTTCCCATTCTTTGACCGCCTCAGGGATCAAACCTTTGTGATAAAGAATTACGCCGAGCCGGTAATGCGCCTCGGCGGCGTTCTTCTTTCGTGTGATCGCCTGACGCAGTATTGATTCAGCCTTGTCAAAGTCGCCCCGCATGCGGTAAAGTTCAGAAAGTTCAAGCATGTTTGATAGTGAATTCGGCTGCGCCTTAAGGCTGTTTTCCACTTCTGCGATTTTTCCCTCTACAGATTTTTTTCCACCCGGGCTGTCTTTCACCTTGAAGTCAGTTTTCAGCATCTTCACAAGTTCATCCATGTGTTCCTTCTTGCGAATGTCAAAACCTATGACGCTCATTCGGATGACTCCTGCCTCATCTATGAAAAAACCGTTTTCGGTCGCAAGGAAGTTATATTTCACGGCGAGTTCATTGTTGGGATCAACCATGGCGATAAAATCGGCTTCCGCTTTATCAAGATAAGGTTTCACCCACTTGAATCCCTGCGAGTCGCTCGCCACCGCTATAACTTCAAATGCGGGCGATTTGTGCTTGCGGTAGAACGCTTCAAGATCGGGGAGTTGTTCCCTGCACCTGCACCATGTCGCCCAACTGAAAAGGAAGACCTTTTTCCCGCGGAAATCGCTCAGCGAAACCCATTTCCCGGCTTCGTTCTGAAAAGTGAACTCAGGTGCAAGGCTGCCGACCTCAACCCCAAGAGATTTCAGCGCATTCCTGGCCTCTAATGAAAACACAGAGCCACAGAGGGCACAGAGGACACAGAGGAAGAGAATCTTTTGCGCTTTCAGCGCAAAACATGTCTTCACGAAAGAGGAGATATATTCCTCTGTGTTTCTCCTCTGCGCCCTCTGCGTCTCTGCGGTTAATAATTTCCTTGTCATCTTGTGCAGTTGTTCAGTTTTAAGATGTTAAACCGCTTCCACGATTATACTTCCACCCTGACCGCCGGCGATGCACATTGTGGCGAGACCGAGCGCCGCGGCGCGGCGGCGCATCTCGTGCACGAGCGTTACAACAAGTCGGCAGCCTGTGGCGCCTGTGGGATGTCCGAGTGCAATCGTGCCGCCGTTCACATTCACGCGCTCCCTGTCCCATTTCAATTCTTTTTCCACAGATAAAACCTGCGCGGACATGGTCTCGGTGATTTCTATAAGGTCAATATCTTTCAATGCAATGCCTGCGCGTTCAAGCGCAGTCGGGCAGGAATAGACAGGGGCGATGCCCACTTCGGCGGGCGGGACTGCGGCATAAGCGTAAGAGCGGATGTGCGCCAGCGGCTTTATGCCGTGCGCCTGCGCTGCCTTCCCGCTCATCAGCACGAGCGCGGCTGCGCCGTCGTTGAGCGGGCAGGCATTGCCTGCCGTTACATTTCCATCGGGACGAAATGCGGGCTTCAAACGGGACAGACTGTCAACAGTTACATCATCTCTCGGTGATTCATCTGTGTCAAAAATTATTTTTTCTTTCCCGCTGATAACCTCCATCGGCGAAATCTCGTCCTTGAATTTCCCATCTTTAATTGCTGTGAGTGCTTTGCGATGGCTCTCCGCTGCAAATTCATCCTGCTCTATGCGGGTGATGCCGTATTTCATCCCGAGCGTGTCCATCAGATAGCCCATCATCTGTTTTTCGTGGTAATCGGTCAAGCCTTCCCAGAGCATGTCCGTAAGTTCGGTGTGGCGCAGGCGGTAGCCCCAGCGCGAGCCTTTGAGGTAATAGGGTATGGTGCTCATAGATTCCACGCCGCCGGCAAGACATATCTCAACCTCACCCGCTGCGATTGCCTGTGCAGCGCAGGTGATAGCGTTCAGTCCCGAGCCGCAGTTGCGCTGCACCGTATAAGCAGGCGTCTCCATTCGGCACCCTGCGCCTATAGCGGCGATGCGCGCAACATTCGGCGCCGCCATCGTCTGATACATCTGCCCGAAGACGACGCTCTCTATTTCCGATGGCTCAATTCCCGCCGCCCGCACTGCGCCGGCTGCTACATGCGCAGCCAGCGCATCGGCGCCCACATCGCGCAGTGCGCCGCCGAAGCGCCCGATTGGTGTCCGAACAGCACTGACTATCACCACTGTTTGCATAGACTCATCACCATAAAAATTATGGCAGATGGGAAACGGGAGAAGTAAGATGGTAGATGATTTAAATCGTCTACCATCTACCGTCTACCATCTACCATCCAATTCATTTTGCACTGGAATCTTACATTAAAACTCTATTTTTAGTTTGTTTTGTGATTAAAAAATCTATTTTTTCGGCACTTTAATTACGATGTATTGGCTATGCCCGCCTCTGTTGACGAGTGCCAACACGCTGTCGCCGGGTTTTATGCCGGCAGTAATCCTGTTGAAATCTTTCAAATTTGTTATCTTATTTTTATTAAGTTCAAGTATCACATCGCGTGTCCGTATGCCAGCGTTGTCGGCTGGGCTGCCCGTCTTAACATCCGTTACCACGACGCCCTTTATACCTTTTAACCCAAGCCGCTCGGCTATCTCGGGTGTCAGTTCTTGCACGCGCATGCCCAATTTTTCACCGCTCACCTCTTCGCCGCCCGGCTCACCGGTTCCTTCAGCAAGTCGTTCCAGATTCTCCGGCTGCCTGCCGATCTTTACCGAGAACTTTTTGCGTTCCCCGTCGCGAATGACCACCACTTCCACCTTATCTCCTACAGGTGTAACAGCCACAAATTGCTGCGACTGCTGCATGGTTTCTACTTTCTTGCCGTCAAATTCAACTATCACATCGCCTTGCCTGACACCTGCTTTCCCCGCTGGGCTGTCTTCAAGCAAGCCCGACACCACCACACCTTTCTTGTCCTTCA
>JBFMBQ010000200.1:0-5391 GCA_040755115.1 bacterium | reverse complement strand
CGAGGGCGTGCTTATTTCCTGTATGGAAGAACAGCACAGTGTCCCGGAGTGCATAATACCAAATAAAAAGAGATACATCCGAAATCTTTTCGCACCGCTTCAAAAGCAGGCGAGTGAAGGATTTATCAAGCCTGATAAATGCAAAAAGTGCAAATATTTTGAAGATTGCCCGGGAATGAAAAAATTCTATGCGAGAATTTATGGTATTGACGAAATAAATCCTGTAATTTGATCCACGAATTACACGAATTTACACTAATTTAAAGAATATTTAGTGAAAAGAACTGATCTTATATACAAGGAACTATGCTACGGGGTTGTAGGCGCTGCGCTTGAGGTTCATAAGAATCTTGGCAATGGTTTTCTTGAAGCAGTCTATCAAGAAGCATTAAGCATAGAACTTGAGGCAAAGAATATTCCTTATGAAAGAGAAAAAGAATTAAAAGTAAAATATAAAGATAGGACGCTTGAGAAATCTTACAAAGCAGATTTTGTAATTGATAGGAAAATAATCGTTGAAACTAAAACGATTTCTAAGGTAACAGGTGTTGAAGAAGCAAAGATGATAAATTATTTAAAGTGCACAGGTTTGAGACTCGGTCTTATAATAAATTTCGGTGCTGTTTCACTTGAATGGAAACGAATTGTTAATTAGTGTCAATTCGTGTAATTCGTGGATCAAAATGGAAAAAGTAAAAGTTATTGAAGTCGGCACACATTGCAATAATCATTGCTCTTTCTGCTTTGCACTCGGTAAAACTTATGAAACCGATCTTCAATTTTTGATAGCAGAAATCGTCAGCGGCGCAAAGGAGGGCTGCAAGGAACTCGTGCTGACCGGACTTGAGCCGACACTATATGAACCTCTACCGGAATTGATCCGCGCAGCACACAAGATGGGCTACAGCCGGATCCGCCTTGAGACGAACGGGCGGATGCTTGCCTATCAGAAATTTACGCGACTTATCGTTAATGCCGGTGTAACAGAAGTCGCTTTCATGATGCCCGCACACGATGCAGCGCTTTACGGCACAATCACAGGGGCAGCCGACGGTTTTGACCAGTTCGTTCAAGGCGTGCGGACTCTGCTCCAGACTGCCAAGGACAAGGTGCTCGCTTACGCACAGGTCCCCGTGTGTTTTGAAAACCATACTTATCTCGTCAGCATCTTCAATACCGCCTGCGAGATCGGCATTCAGCACATCACCTTCCAGTCCCTTGACGGTTATCTCCCAAGTTACGAACCGGATGAAACCACGATCAGGGAACAGACGAAGGAAATAATAACACTTGCGAGAAAAAGCGGTCTCCCAGTCGCATTTCGCGGGCAACTCCTTGAATCACTCGGGATAGAGGAGCAGCCGGGCACACAGGAGGCTGCCACCGAAGTTGATAATCGCAATGCAACGCTGTTCTGTCCGACCACCTTTGTCGGCAGAGCGGCAAAGCCTGAAATGTTTGAAGTGCTCGTCAGACCGAATTTTTCCTGCAACCAGATATGCACCTTCTGCTGGGTTGACAAAATGGCAGACGACCCGCCGCACGAGGAGACCCTGCGCCAGATTGACCTCATCGTTGAGCACCGCATCCACCGCCTCAGTTTCAGCGGCGGTGAACCCACGATCAATCCTCACCTGCCTGAATACATCCGCAGGGCGCGGCCGGGCGTGCGCGAAATCGTCCTTCATACCAACGCCGTGCGTATTGCCAATCCCGATTACTGCCGCACACTGAAAGATGCAGGGCTTGATATTGCTTATGTAACGCTCCTTGCGCCCGATGCCGAACTTTCCGACAGCATCACACGCACCGAAGGCACTTTCAGAAAAACCGTTTTCGGCGCGCTCAACCTACTCCTTGAAAATGTTCACACGCTTGCACACTTCGTTATTCTGAAACAGAATTACCACATACTGCCCGAATTCATTCACTTCGTCCACCGCACTTTCTGCGACGGCATCCGTGAAAACATCCCGATCACCTTTTCTTATGTGGCGCCCCCGATGGAAGAAATCGTCAAAAACGGCTATGTCCCGCGCTTCTCCGAAGTGGTTCCATATCTGCGCGAGGCGACAGATATTTGCACCGAACTTCAGATCCCCTTCGGGGCGAATGAGGGCTTGAAGGGAATGCCCCCATGCGTGCTCGGCGGCGACAGACGGTATTTCAGGTTTCTAACTCCGCTGCACAGAAAACACACCGGCGGCGATTTTGTAAAGAAGCCCGAGTGCGTGGAGTGCATTTTTGATGACCGCTGCTACGGCGTGCGCAAATATTACGCACTCTATTACGGACTTGATGAAATCAAACCGGTGATCAGTGGTAAATGATCAGTGAATAATGGGCAATATTTCAGATTCCACGCCTCACAATCCGCATTCCGCAATTCCACAAGGTCGCCAACTAATACTTGAAATAGGCAGCCAGTGCAACAACAGATGCTACTTCTGCCGCGCAATTGGTTATTCCTACCCCGCAGATGATGATTCACTGCTCCGCTCTGTTGAGCGGGCGGCGGAAGAAGGTATAGCAGAACTCGTCATCACAGGGCACGAACCGACCCTGCTTCCCTCGCTGTCGCACATCGTTCACACAGCATACCAGAAAGGTTTCCACCGCATCCGATGCGAGACCAACGCACGAATGCTCGCTTACGCAAATTTCACGCGCTCACTCACAGCGGCAGGTCTGACCGAAGCGGCAGTGCTTGTCCCTGCACACACCCCCGAACTGTATGAGCAAATCACCGCCTCCACAGACGGTTTCTCTCAGTGTGAGGCAGGTATGCGAAACCTCACCGCGCTCAAATCACCTGCCTTACAGGTTTCCGCTGTCATACCCGTGTGCCAGTTGAATCTGTTCGCCTTAACTGACATCGTCCAATATGTTAATTCTATCGGCATCAACAGGTGTCAACTTACGGTAATATCCGATGAGTTCACCAGCGAAATAGAATATCGTTCTTCAGTTGACGATGCCGTGAAAACCGCCGAAGCGCTCGGGATGTTCGTTGAAATCCGCGAAGGCGGGAAACTTACAGCCGTCCTCGGCGCAGCTGAAAGAAAAAAAGAGGCGCTCAAGTCCCTGTTTGATATTTCATATTGCTTTATCGGCAATAAAAAATGGCTTTTAGGCGGCACGCTTATGCTGGACTACCACTGCAACCAGAGGTGTCCCTTCTGCACGGTGAACAATAAACTCCCTGCGCCGCCGCCGGGAAAAGTTATGAAATATATTAAATATTCTTCCAAGAAAAATTATCCCCGCCTCGTCTTCACCGGTGGTGAGCCTACACTTCATCCCTCTTTGCCCAATTTCATCGCCGCCGCAAACCACGGCGGCATCCCTGAAATATGGCTCTTCACGAACGCTGTCCGCCTCGCTGACAGAAACTACGCCGACATACTTGCTGCAAGCGGGCTTAATCTCGCCCTCGTCTCTCTCCACGCCCATACGCCTGAACTATCCGATCTCATCACTGGCACACCCGGCGCTTTCATTAAAACCATACAGGGTATTCATAACCTCCTTGACCTCGGAGTTGGTGTAACATTGAGTTTTGTTATTAACGCGAAGAATTATGAATACCTGCCTGAATATGTAAACTTCGTATATGACTGCTTCGGCAGCATACCTGTTAATTTTTCATTCGTTACGCCGATATTTGAAAGAACTGTAGCGGAAGGATATATGCCTTGCTACTCCGATGCGGTTCCATTCCTGATGGCGGCGCTCAGAGGGTGTGTTGAAAAGGGCATCCCTGTGCACGGGCTTGAACCCCACTGGGGCATACCCCCATGCATGCTGACCGACATCTCTGATTACTACGGGCATCTGCACCCGATCCGCGGCAGCGGAATACCTCGCGAATTCATCAAAAAGCAGACTTGCGCCCAATGCAGATATGACCCCGCCTGCCACGGCGTAAGAAGATTGTATGCAGCAACTTATGGGCTTGATGAGATAAAACCGGTGATTAGTGATCAGTTGTAAGTTGTAGGTCGTAAGTTTTTCCCTCGCTGCTGGCTACTCGCTGCTGGCTACTTCAGGGTTTATTTCTTAATCAGCCGTTTATATTGCAGAATTGCAAAGCGGTCTGTCATGCCTGCGATATAGTCGCACACGACCCGTTCAAGGGATACCGCGCTGCTTCTGTCGCGCAAATCGGGCGTGATAGTCTCGGGGTGTTTCAGGTAGAATTTGAAGAGCGAGGTAATATGTTTCTTCGCATAGTCCGCCATCTTTCGGATGCGTGGATGGTGATAAAAATTCTTGTATAGAAACATCCGCAGTTCTTTCGTCTGTTTTTCCATTTCAGGACTGAAGCGGACGATTTCGTCATCAGCGTTTCTTATGTCATCCACTGTGCGTATGTTAAGTTTCTTAAGGTTCTTAATTGTTTCCTCAAGCAGGTCGGTTACCTGGGTATTGATGAGGAGGCGGATGAGATGGTATCGGCGCATTTTTGGATTTTCCGCAGGAAGGTGATCGTCCATGATTGCAAGTATGTTCCCGCTGATTGTCAGGCTGCGAAGGTCTTTCTCGGAAAGGATGCCTGATTTAAGCCCGTCGTCGGTATCGTGGCAGGTGTAGGTTATCTCATCGGCGCGGTTGACGGTCTGCGCTTCAAGCGGGGGCATGTCATCAGCCGGCAGTTCCAGTTCTGTCAGGTCATACATTGTTTTATGTTTTGTGATGCCTTCGCGCACTTCATAAGTGAGGTTGAGTCCCGGGAAGTCGGGATAGCGAGATTCTAATTCCTGCACAACGCGCAGTGACTGGTTGTTGTGTTCAAAGCCGCCATATTTTTGCATTAATTTATGAAGCACTTGCTCGCCGATATGCCCGAAGGGGGGGTGTCCGAGGTCGTGTGCAAGCGCTATCGCCTCGGTGAGTTCCTCGTTTATGCGCAGGCATCGTGCGCAGGTGCGCGCAATCTGTGCCACCTCAATCGTATGTGTCAGCCGTGTGCGGTAATAGTCGCTCGCGCTGGGGACGAATACCTGCGTCTTGAATTCAAGGCGGCGGAATGCTGACGAGTGCACTACCCGGTCGCGGTCGCGCTGGAAGGGGCTGCGGTAGGGATGCTCTTTCTCTGGATAAACTCTGCCGCGGGTGTCCTTGCTTTTTACTGCGTAAGGGGCAAAAACCTTATCTTCTATCTCATTTATTTCAAACATGATATGTAATTGTAATTTCTTTGATCAAGAATGTGAAGTAAAAAATTAAAGTGAGATGGAAGACGGTAAAAGGAAGAAGTGAGAAGTAAGATGTAAGATATGATATGATTATTCTTTTACCTCGTTCATCCCACATCTCCCGTCTGCCGTCTCCCATCTCCCATCTCCCATCTCACTCTTTTCTAAAAATATGTTTAACTCATACTAATTC
>JBFMBQ010000199.1:0-3480 GCA_040755115.1 bacterium | reverse complement strand
AAGGAATTGTAGATTTAAAGCCTTATGTATCGGTGGTTTTGAAAATATCGGAAGATCAAATTGAGCGGCACAGTGAAATTGAGGTTTATGCAGCAGCGAAGGCGCGGGTTATGGAGAATCAGGGTGAAGAGGATTTTGTTGTGTTGAACTTTGATGATCCGTGGGTGAGGCGGATGGCGCGCGGGGCGCGTGCGAAGACCTTGTTTTTCAGTTGTTATCACATCCTGCCTGAGGGTGCTTTTCTTGTTGATGATGTGCTTGTGGTGCGGTTCGGGGATGAGGAGGCAGAGTTCGGGCGCGTGTGTGAACTGCCGCTGATCGGCAGGCACAATGTTGAAAATGTGATGGCATCGGTTCTGGCGGCGCGTGTTCTTGGTGTGCCGTGGGAGATGATTCATCAGGGAGTGAATAATTTTCGCGGTCTTGATCATCGGCTTGAGAGGGTCGGGCAGATACACGGTGTTACATTCGTGAACGATTCAAAGGCGACGAATGTTGCCGCCTGTATTGCTGCGCTGCGTTCGTTTCCGTCTGATGGTTTGATACTTGTTCTCGGCGGTGATGACAAGGGATTGGATTACAAGCCGCTGGCGTCGGAGGTCATAAAGCGTGTGAAGCATGTAATTTTTCTTGGTGATGGGCTGGCGCGTGTGAGGGGAGAATTTGCTGATGCCGGCGTAACTCAGGTGAGCGTGGTGGACAGTATGGACGAAGTTGTGGGGGAATCATTGCGCGTGGCGGCGGCTGGGGATGTGGTGCTTCTGTCGCCGTCATCGTCAAGTTTTGACAGGTATAAGAATTTTGAGGAAAGGGGCATTGATTTTAAGAATGCGGTCAACAAGTTCAAGGGATAACAGGGGGATCAGGAAGAGCGGTGCGGGGAGTGTTCATTTTGGCGGCGGCGGCGAGGTTTCAGCGGGCAGACCTGATTATGCGATCTGGCTGATGGCGTTTCTATTGACCTGCATCGGCATAATTATGGTCTTCAGCGCGAGCGGTAATTTTTCTTACAGGCGTCTTGCCGACAGCACTTATTTTTTGAAGCGCGAGGTGCTGTGGACACTCATAGCGTTATTCGTAATGGCGGTGGCGGCGGTGTGTGATTATCGTTATTACAGGAAGATCGCCTGGTTATTGCTTGCTACTTCGTTTGTGATGCTGATTTTGGTATTTGTGCCGAAAATCGGTGTGGAGATCAAAGGGGCGCGAAGGTGGCTGCATCTTGGTTTTCTTGATGTTCACACAGGGGAAGTCGCCAAACTGGCACTTGTGATCTTCTTTGCGGTTTATTTATCGGAGATAAAGGAAAAAATACGGCAGTGGAAATATTTTTTAATAGGCGTGGGTGTTCTTGCCCTTTTCGGTCTGGTTATTCTTTCGCAGCCAGATTTCGGGATGATGATGTTGTTGTTTGCGATTGTAATGACGATGATGCTGGTTGCGGGTGCGCGTCTTCTGCATTTAGGGACTTTATTTTTGGGGTTGATCCCCCTTGCGATAATAGCGATTCACAAAGCCCCTTACCGCATGCACAGGATTTTAGGGTTTGTTAATCCTGATGCTGATCCGCAGGGGAGTGGATTTCAAATATTGCAATCGCAGATAGCAATTGTATCGGGTGGTTTGTTCGGGCAGGGTTTGGGCATGAGCCGTCAGAAGCGGTTTTTCCTGCCTGAACAGTATACGGATTTTATTTTTTCGGTCTTTGTGGAAGAGTCCGGGTTTATCGGGATGATATTTCTGATAGCGGTCTTCATCTATTTAGGGTATCGCGGCGTGAACATTGCTTTGAAGAGCGAAGACCGCCTCGGCATGTATCTCGCATTTGGCATAACCTTCAGCATTTTTTTTCAGGCATTTGTTAATATGGGTGTAGCGGTGGGATTGCTCCCTATTACGGGGCTTACGCTGCCGTTTGTAAGTTTCGGGGGGTCATCTCTGACAGTAACTTATGTTGGCATTGGGATTCTGTTGAATATTTCGGTGAGGAACAATGCGAAGCGAAAGAAGAGGGCGCCGGACGATCCTGCTGGCGGTGGGTGGAACGGGCGGGCACATATACCCAGCCGTTGCGGTTGGGGAGCGGGTGCGAGAACTTTTTCCTGAAGTAGAGGTGTGGTTTGCCGGCAGACCGACAGGGCAGGAACAACGGGTGGCACAGAAGCGCGGATTCAGATACGCGCCGATCAGTGCGGCGAGATTTCCGTCCGGGATATCACCCGCACTGCTGCTTTTTGTCCTGCGGACAATCGCTGCTTTCGTGCAGGCTTGCTTATGGGTTCGGCGCATACGGCCTTGCCTGATCGTGGGGTTTGGTGGTTATGTTTCATTTCCCGTAATTGCTGCGGGGATAATGGGAGGTGTGCCAGTGTTTTTACAAGAGCAGAATGTTGTGCCGGGTAAGGTGAATCGTTTGTTGTCAAAGTGGGCGCGGGGTATGTTCACATCGTTTGAGGAGACTGAAGGCATGGTGCGGTGTGCCGTCTATCAGACCGGGACGCCGACCCGGTTTGAGGGAAAAGAGCGCCGTGATGCGATTGTTTGCAGGAAAAAGTTGGGGCTTGAACCTGCGAGGAAGACCATATTTGCATTTGGCGGCAGCCAGGGTGCAGCATCCATAAACAGGGCGGTGATGGAGTTTGCGGAGATTGAGAAAGATAATCCTGATGCGCAGGTTTTGCATCTTACCGGGGAGCGAGAGTTTGATGAGTACAAAAAAAGGTATCTGGAACTGCTTCACGGTGAGGAGGCAGTGGAGCAGTATCTGAGTGAGCCGGCGAAAAAGGTGCTGGGTGCGGATGATGGATTGAAGGTGCGGGTGCTGCCGTATTTAGAGGAGATGGATATAGGCTACGGCGCGGCGGATGTTGTGTTGTGTCGTGCTGGTGCGGCGACGCTTGCGGAACTTATGGATTTTGGTGTGGCGGCTGTTCTTGTGCCGTATCCTTATGCTGCGGAGGCACATCAGGAGAAGAATGCCGAGATAATGGAGCGGTCAGGCGCAGCGTTAGTTATCTCAAACGGTGCGCTTTCAGGTAAGGGACTCACTTCCCTGATGGGGGAACTTTTCAAAACGGCAGATCTGCTGGATCGCATGGCGCAGAAGAGCAGGGCGCTGCGAGGGGGCAATGCGACGGAGAGCATCGTTGAAGTATTGAGTCAATATATACGGGGGTAATAAAACTCGTTACTGGGATTGTTGATAAAAATGCAGGGACAGCAGAAAGTATATACCTTGCGCAAGGTTAGGCAGAGACAGCGCAGAAGGCTGATGATTTTCAGCGGTATTTTGGTCTTTCTGCTTTTAGCCGCCACACTTTATGGTGTTCTTCAGATGGAGTGCTGGAAGGTGAAAGTAATGGAGGTAAGCGGTGTAGAGCGTATTGACCCGGAGAAGGTGTATCGGGAGACAAATATCAGCCTTGGCGATCACATGCTGCTGCTTTCCACAGCAGAGATTGAACATCGTCTTATGAGGTT
>JBFMBQ010000198.1:0-8693 GCA_040755115.1 bacterium | reverse complement strand
TGCGTCTGGAGAAATACAAATGCAAGAAGGTGGATATGGGCTATCTCGGGCGGTGGAAGAATCCGTATCAGATAGCCGAGACGCATATACCTATGGGGATAACCATCTCTTACGAGATGCGCGACGGACTGTGTTTTTTCCACTGCAATTTTTTCAATCCCGACAACTGGTTTTCGCTTCAGTGCAAGCCCCTTTTCAAGACCGATCCGATCGTGGAGAAGGAGCCGCACGGGTCGTGGAATATGAACCCTGTGGGGATGATTGCCCCGAAAAACGAGAAATGCGCTGCTAACAGGCGGGGCGTATTTAATCTGGTGTCGGGAATAGCAAGGGATTTTGATCCCGATTTCACAGTGCTGTCGCAAACGCCGGTTTATTACAATAAAAAAGGCAACTCCGCATACATTGAGGCCCCTGCGGCGAAAACCGACAGATCGCTGCTGCCGCTCGTATATTACTTCCGCGATCCCGGAAAGTTGCTATTCAGCGATTCAACGGAGATACCGTCAGACCGATACAGGACCACGATGGTGCGCGACAAGAAGATCACGCACGAAATTGAGCATTTTGATTTTCTTTGAAATAGATGATCCACGAATTACACGAATTTACGCAAATCTAAATTCGTGAAATCAGTGGATAATAGATTATTCCATGTCCGAGCAAAGCATATCGTCATCTCATCCCTCGCCAGACACATTGAGATTTTTCTTTTCTATCAGGTTATTTTCTCTTGTCGGGGTCATTCTATGGCTTGCATCCGTGGTTGCGCAATCCGAGGAAGTATTTTCTTTTTCATCCGAATTTATTGCGTTTCTGACCGCCCTGCTTCTATGGTTTGTGCTGTACAGCAGTTTATTTTATTACTTATTGAGCCGTTATCCGTTGAGGCAGAGGCTTTGCGGTATCGGGGCGATTGTTCTGGATGTTATTTTTGTGGCGCTGCTCGTGCGCGTTACGGGCGGACTGAACAGCACTTTCTTCCTTGCGTATTACCTGCTTATCGCCGTAAATACATTTCATTCGGGGCGTCAGATTGGCGGCGCGGCGACTTTCTTTTCGGCGGTGAGTTATGTTTACATATTTTTTGAATCACCTTATTCAATCTTTATCGGTGATTTTGCGCTCCGACTCGGTTTTATGTTCCTTGTCTTTTTCGTTATAGCGTTGCTGTCCGAAGGGGAACTGCGATACCAGCGGAAACTGGAGGGAGATATTGAGAAGATAGATGAAATACACCGGAGGTTAGAGGACAGTTTTCAGGAACTGATAGACGAGAAGGAGGCTATAGAGAAAATATCGGAGGCGAAGAGCGAACTTTTGATGTTGCAGACAGAAATAAATGAACGGCGGCGGATACACCTTGAATTTGCGCGTGAAATTAATGCACAGAACACAGTTGAGGGGACGCTGCGATATTTTAACCGATACATCAGGGGTCTGGTTTCAGCGGATGATGTCTCGGTTGTTATAACAGATCGCGGCCGCGACGAGCCGCTGCTTTTTACTCTCAGGGAAGAAGAAGTTTTGAGGAAGGAGATAGAGCCGATCCACCCTGTTGTATCTGCGATGCTTGAAGAGCCAGAAGTGCAGAAGACGCAGAAATTATGGGAGGCGGACGATGAAGAGCAGTTTCTGCCGGCATCGCAATCGGTTGTAGATTTCCCGGTGCGGACGGTGTGGCGGGATGTTCTCGTAGCGGGCAAAAAAAACATAGGGCTTCTGATAATTTCAAGCACCAAGCCTTGCAGCGTGTGCGAGTATGACAGGGAACGGATGGATGAAGTGCGGATACTCGCATCGCACCTTGCGGTTGCAATTGAAAACATCAGACTGCGCGAGACGGATGCGCTCACCGGGATATACAATCGCCGGGTTTTTCAGGAGAACCTTGAGAGGGAGATGCGGCGGACTGAGCGATACGGACGCCCGCTCTCTTTGATAATGTTTGACATTGATCATTTCAAGAGACTGAACGATCGCTATGGTCATCTTGCCGGCGATGCGGTTCTAACGGAACTTTCAAGAGTTGTCACCAATCTGATTCGTAAGATTGATATTTTTGCCCGATATGGAGGGGAAGAGTTTATTATAATTACACCTGAAACCGACATAACTGGCGCTTTTGACCTTGCGGAGCGGCTGCGTGAGGCGGTGAATGCACATACTTTTCACACAGAGACGGGCAAGCCGATAAAAACCACAATAAGCCTTGGTGTAAGCGCATATTGTAATTCCTGCGATGCAAATAAAATGGTGCAATGGGCTGATAAGTCGCTTTACCGCGCCAAGCAGGGCGGGAGAAACAGGGTAGAAATTGCTGAGGAATGCGAGGCAGCCTCAATAACGGCAGGTGAACAGAGTTGATGAAGAGGTTACATCACTTTTTTACAACCGCATGCCTTACCCCTGTTCTGGGGCAAAAATATTTTTTACAAAAGTTGTAAAATCTGTAAATTTATATATATAATAACAACCCTGATCCTGACTGACTTGCGCACAAGTCGCTGAATGTGGTAAATTTATATTGTTATAAGAGAGAAAAAGGCGGATAAGACAACATCATGGAAAAAGAACCGCTCTTCAATGTCAAAAATGTGGATGATGTGATGGTAATTGAGATCGTCGGAGACCTTGATGTAACTACATCGCCCAGATTGAAGGTCAAACTTGAGTCGCTTATAAGGTTTGGTTATCAGAAGATTGTCGTGAATCTCGGCAAAGTCAACATGCTTGATTCCACAGGTGTCGGCTCATTGATATATGGCCTGAAAATGATTGACCAGACGATGGGCGATTTGAAACTTGCCGAACTCTCGCCCCACCACGCTAATATCTTTAATGTGCTTGAACTTGACAGGGTCTTCAGTATTTTCCCCAACGAGGATCTGGCTATCAGCAGTTTCCTTTCCGATAGTGCAACAATGCACTGAGGTTTAGAATTAAGGATTAAGAAGTAAGGATTAAGGGAACCTGAATTATTTATACTCACTCTGAAAAGGTTCACCTTAAAGAGAACGGTGAGACGGGAGATGTGAGAAGTGAGATGGGAGACGATCATCTACCATCTACCGTTTACCATCTAACATCTTACTTCTCACATCTTACTCATCTTAACATTCCCTGAATCCTGAATTTGACACCAAGACGCAGGATAAACATAAAATTTAACCCGAGCGGCAGGATTGTGCGTGTGCCCGTCGGGTGTACAGTCCTTGAAGCCGTCTGGGGCTGCGGCGCTGCGATAGATTCGCCATGCGGCGGGCACGGGGTATGCGGCAAATGCCGTGTTACTGTCAGCGGCAGATTATCACCGCTTACCGCGCAGGAAAAACAACACCTTTCTGCCGCCGAAATCAGAGGCGGCACCCGACTGGCATGCCAGACCAGCATCGTCTCGGCAGCAGAAATTACAATCCCTCCATCGGCAATTGATTATGTTAGACCGCCTGACAGGTTACAGGATGCGGGATTCAGGCGATTAAAAACCCGCAAAATTCATCTGTCTCCGCGAACAAAAAAGATATATCTCGCCCTTCATCCGCCAACCCTCCGCGACCAGCGTCCCGATGCGCAGCGCCTTCTTGACTGCCTGACCCTTGCGCTGAATCCAAAATTACATAAAACAAAACTTCCGCATGCCGCACTCCACATTCCGCACCCTTGCATGCCCCTCCCGCTCTACCGGAAACTTCCCGCCCTGCTTCGCACGAGCAATTACAACATTACTGCGGTCTTATGCGGCAGCCGTCTCATTGGTGTTGAGCCGGGCGACACCACCGACAATCTCACGGGCGCTGCCATTGATGTGGGCACAACTACTGTTTCGGTCAGACTTTACGATCTTGTTTCAGGCGCACTTCTTGCGGAGCAACTTATGCTGAATCCGCAGGGACGCTGCGGCGGCGATGTAGCGGCGCGCCTAACTTTCGCCGCTGAAAACACTGACGGCACGGCGATTCTTCAGCGGCTTATCGTTCGGCAGTTGAACGGGATGTTAGCAGCGGCGGCGGGCAAGGCAGGGAAAAAAGTGGGCGAGATTTACGATATTACCGTTGTGGGCAATTCCACAATGATGCACCTTCTGACGGGGGTGAATCCTCAGTATCTCGCTTATGCACCGTTTGTGCCCTGCTTTTCCGATGGTTTGGAGTTAAAGGCGCGGGAGGTCGGGCTGAAAGTTCATCCTGAAGGGGGTCTTCGGATTTTGCCCTGCGTTTCGGCATACATCGGTGCGGATGCGGTTGGTGCGTCGCTGTCGTCAGGCTTGGCAGGGGCGCGGAAGCCAACGCTTCTGATTGACATGGGGACGAACGCCGAGATTTTGTTGAGCACGGGAGAGGGTATCACGGCTTGTTCGGCGGCGGCAGGACCGGCGCTTGAGGGCGCACAGATTTCTTGCGGGACGCATGCTCAGGCGGGGGCGATACAGCATATAATGGTGCAATGTGCAAAGTGCAAGGTGCAGAACTCAAAGTTAAAAACTCGGAACTCGCAACTCGCAACTCGCAACTCAGAATTTTGTTATTCTACCATAGGCGGTGCGCCGCCGGTGGGACTTTGCGGCTGTGCGCTTTTTGACCTGATTGCGGAACTTTTGAGGGCGGGTGCGATCAATTCCGGCGGCTTTCTTGCGGCAGATGGTGTGCTGCCTGATTACAGTTTTATCAGAAAGAGAATCAGAAAAAGGGCGGGGCAGAACATGTTTCGGATTGTTGATGCAAAGGAATCGGCGGCGGGGAGCGGTCTTTTTCTGATGCAGCGCGACATCAGGCAGTTCCAACTCGCCAAGTCCGCCATACTTACAGGGATTAAGACGCTTCTGGAGAAGAACGGGGTAAGGATTGATGAAATTGACAGGATATACCTTGCCGGTCTGCTCGGCACATCGCTGAATGCGGAGAGCGCGATCGCTTCTGGTGTGCTCCCGAGTGTAGATACAAGCCGTGTGCATTACATCGGCAACGCTGCGATTGACGGCGCGGCGATGGTGCTGCTGTGTGAGCCGCACTGGCAAAAAACAAAAAAAATCGCTGCGGGTACAAATTATATTGAACTTTCGCATTTGAAGATGTTTCAGAACGCTTTTATAAAAAATCTGCGTTTTCCATAAGTCCTTATCATTAAATTAATTGTCTTCGGCGAGAAAAGATTCGCGCAAAGATCGCAAAGCAGACGCAAAGTGCGCAAAGGCGTAGGGGCGCACGGCCGTGCGCCCCTACATGATATATTGCCTGTTGATAACTAAAAAAGTTATTAACAATCTGATGTTTTTCAATTGTGGGAAACATAGAAAATTCCTATAGTATTAAATTAACCACTAAAACACGAAAAAACTAAAATTCGTTAAATTTTATGCTTTTTCGTGCTTTCGTTATTTTGTGGCAAAAAGTAGGGGCAGGGCATGCCTTGCCCCTACACGCATTATTTTACGGATAAATTCCTAATCTGTGTTACAAGATGCGTTTGTATAACAATCCCATCACATTGACAAAGTAAAAATCCATTATTAGACTTAAGGGTTAATTTGAACTACATCTTTGATAGGATGTAAATTGTTATGCTTGATAGTTTTGCTGAAAAATTGTCCACAGTTTTCCGCCGCCTGAGCGGGCAGGGGAGGCTGTCGGAAAAGAACATCCAGGATGCCCTGAGGGAGTTGCGCTATGTGCTGCTTGAATCGGATGTGAACTTTGATGTTGTCAAGAGTTTCATCAACGATGTCAGGCAGAAAGCACTCGGCGAGGAAGTGATGAAGAGTCTTACACCGACCGAGCAGTTCTTCAAGATTGTGAAGGACAGCCTTGTTGAACTGATGGGCGGTAGCGCCGAGCCGCTGAGGGCTGGCGGTAAAAAGCCGGATGTATTTCTGCTCTGCGGTATTCAGGGCGCGGGGAAGACCACCACCTGTGCGAAACTCGCGCTGCATCTGCAAAAGAAGGGCAGGCGCATGCTCCTGGCGCCGCTTGATGTGAAGCGCCCGGCAGCCGTTGACCAGTTGCGCATACTCGCGGACGCTAACGGTCTTCCATTCTTTTTCCCTGAAGGCTGCGAGACGCCGGTTGAAATTGCCCGGAGGGCGCAGGCGGAGGCTGTCGGCACCGATGTTGACATCCTCATACTTGACACCGCCGGTCGCATGCATGTGGATGATGAGATGATGGAAGAGGCGCGGGCGGTATCGGCGGCGGTGTCGCCTGTGGAGACACTTTTAGTGCTGGACGGCATGACAGGGCAGGATGCGGTGAACATCGCGAAGGCATTTGAGGCGGCGGTCGGCGTTACCGGATATATTCTGACGAAAATGGACGGCGACGCCCGCGGCGGCGCTGCCTTATCCATAAGATATGTTACAGGCAAGCACATCAAGTTTATCGGCACAGGCGAAAAGGTTGATATGCTTGAGCAGTTCCATGCCGATAGGTTCATCAACCGCATACTCGGAATGGGCGACCTTGTTTCACTTATTGAAAAAGTTGAAGAGACGATAGATATGGAGGAGGCGCGCAAACTTGAGCGCAAGTTGATGCGCGACGAGTTCAACCTTGAGGATTTCATCCAACAGATACGGCAGGTGCGCCGAATGGGGGCGATAACGAATATACTCGGAATGATTCCCGGGCTTGGCGCGCTGGCAAAGAATGTGCCGATGGATATGGCGGAGAAGCAGATGAAGCGCGTGGAGGCGATGGTGCTGTCAATGACGATGAAGGAGCGGCGCAATCCTGATATAATCAACTCCAGCCGCAAGAAGCGCATAGCGGGTGGGAGCGGCACCACGATTCAGGAGATCAACCAGTTGCTGAAGCAGTTCAAGTGGATGCAGAAGATGATGAAGCAATTAAAGCACGGGCGATTTCCCTCGGTGCCGGTTGGAAAGATACTTGGGTGAAGACAAACTAAAAATAAATAGAACCTAAATTGAGCGATTTTTAACAATGAATAATTTTGGAGTGCGGTGGCATGACACAGCTTTGTTATACGGCGACATGTCGCCGTAAATGAAAGCGACATCGTGATGTCGCACTCCAAATTGATCACCCATTAGAGGAAACAATATCGTAGATAGAATCGTTCAATTTAGGTAGAATATATGTGAATAAATGGAAATAATATGAAGTGGAATGATTTAATAGAACAAATAATGCTTAAAAACCAAGGGATCGCCTCTATTAATTTTTTATATGAACAAGCCAAAAATTATAAAGAATTACCATCTGGGGACTGGCAAAAAACATTAAGGGGCGTCTTATATAGAGAAGTAAATAGAAGAAGATTTAAGAAAATCGGGCTTGGGGTTTATGCGTTATCAAGTTATGAAGAGAACAAAGATTCTGCATATTTGCTCGCTTTAAAAAATAATTCCTCTGATGGATATCTGAAAGATGTCAAAGACTATCATAGCGTAATTGAAGGAATGTTAATTGAGATTGGCAATTTCTTTGAATATAGAACCTATACAAGTGATGTTAATAAAAATTTTGATGGGAAAAGATTAAAAGATTTGTGTGGAATTACAGAAATACCGAATTTTACATATAGCGAATTAAAAAATTTGATTTCAAAATCAGATGTAATATGGTTTAATAAATTAAGATTGCCATTCCCCAAATTTATCTTTGAGGTAGAATCAACTACCGATTTTACAAAATCAATGTTCAAAATGTATCAACTGCTGGATTTTGATATAAGGTTCGTTCTTGTAGCCAAGGAAAACAAAAAGAACATTTTTTTAGATAGGATGGACAAGGAACCATTTGCTGTGATAAAAGATAAATTTAATTTCCGTTCCTTTGAAGAAGTGGCAAAACTTTATTTTAACTCCGTTGAACACTACGATTTGAAATATAAATTTTTACCACAAGCTGGAGGTCATGTATGAGCAAGAAAGTATCTGAGAAAGTTACAATAAGAATTGAATTATTTTGTATATTGATTGATGGTGAAAACAGAGCCGAAGAGTTTATAGACGAACTTGAATGGTTGTGCAAGGAATATTCACAGCAGGAAGATTTCTTTTTCAATTTTAGGTTTGAGGGATAAATACTCTGGAGAAATGCAAAGAATATGGAATAATAAAATGAAGGTAAAAATATTTGAAAGGAGGTGAAGAATTGTCTGTAAAACTGAGACTTACGAGGAGGGGTGCGAAGAACGCCCCACAATACCGAGTGGTGGCGACAGATACGCGCTCGCCGCGAGACGGTCGGTTCATTGAGATACTCGGACACTACGATCCGACCCGGTTCCCTGATTCAATCTCATTAGAGGAAGAAAGGATTCTGCACTGGCTTCACTGCGGAGCCATTCCGAGCCAGGCTGTGAAAAAACTGCTGAAAGCAAGAGGAATTAAACCTCAAATTTCGCAAACAACTGATAATCCTGTAGGAGGTGAAATGTCATGAAAGCACTATTGGAATACATCGTCAAGGCAATCGTTGACAGCCCGAACGAGGTGAGTGTGAAGGAAGTTCTCGGTGAAAAGTCTGTCGTTTTTGAAATCAAGGTGGCATCGGCAGATGTCGGAAAAGTGATCGGCAGAAACGGCAGGATCATTAATTCAATCCGCACGCTGTTGAGGGCTGCATCCGTCAAGGAAGGCAAAAAAGTCTCGGTTGAATTGATCGGCTGATGCGTTATGTCCCCAGCCTTGTAGGGCGCGGTCTCCTGACCGCGCCAAGTTGAGTTGATCA
>JBFMBQ010000197.1:0-4339 GCA_040755115.1 bacterium | reverse complement strand
CGTTGATTACGCCGTTCATTGAAGCGCCGCCCGCTTCTCTAACCGCAGTGGGCGCACTACCGCCCGAGCCGCCGCAGCCGGCAAGCAGAGCAACTCCTGCAAACAAGATCAGAACTACTGTTACTGTTAGGCCTTTCTTCATTCATTCACCTCCGTTCACTACGGAATCGCAGGGCTTGATTCAAAGGGAAACAAAACTCAAGGATTTTTGAAATTGGGCCTATTCACCTCCTTCCGTCATTCTCCATGTAGTCTACCCCCCGATACATCGTTTTTTATTATTCGGTTGCGGTTACGCTGCTGGAATCGTCTTTCGTCTCATGTCTCTCGGTTTTTAACATAGACGATAAACGATTTACGAATCGAGCCGCACAACCATTTAACGATTTTAAAAATGCGCAACTATAGAATATAGTCAAACTAATCGCGGATTGCTGTATTTTCGTTTGACGGCATCTTGCCGCCCTTGATTATTAAACCTCTATCCCTGTTCAAACATAATTATACAGGTCTTTATGAAAAATTACCAGTATCTTTTTAAATTATTTTTAAGCGGTCGGAGTTAAAAATAAGTGCACGGCATGCTATACAACGACAGGATGTTGTTGAACGGCTGCGCGGTTGGAATCGTAGTTCGGTATTCGTAGTTCGGAGAAAAAAATAAAAGTAGGGGACGGCATCCCGTGCCCCTACTTTGCTCTCTGTATTGATGTATCGGGGTGTAGACTACTTGAATAGAGAGATGACGGAACAGGTGCTTTTGAATAAATCCCAATCAGGGCTGCTTTTTATTTTAACTGAATAGAGTTCTCACCCGCATGCGCAACCATTATTCACTTGCCTTGCCGCATTTGGGGTTATCCGGATCACAGCAAAGTGCACAATTGGGATTACTCGCAGCCACTGCCGGGTTATTTGCGCATGCGCCGCATACGCCATTAAGCAACCCAGTTGCCGAGGCTCTCAGTAATTCTGTTTGACCGCATTTAGGATTGTCCGGGTCGCACACGAGAACACAATTGGGATTATTCTCTGCCACCGCTCCATTCCCGGTCAGTGGGTCGCAAGCGCCGGTCAGACCGTTGATTATGCCGTTCATTGAGGCGCCGCTCGCCTCTCTAACCGCCGGGGCACTACCGCCCGATCCGCCGCAGCCGGCAAGCAGAGCAACACCAACGAACAGGATCATTACAACTGCTATCGTTAAGCCTTTCTTCATCTTTCACCTCCATTCTCAAGTGAATCGCAGGGCTTGGTTCAAAGGGAAACAAAACTTTAATGATTCTTGAGATTTGGGCTTATTCACCTCCTTCCGTCCATCTCGTCGTAGTCTACCCCCCGATACATCATAGGGTATGTTCATCCTGTTTCTCACTGTCTCGTTTCTCATTAAAATAAACAGATTAAACGATGGTATTCAAAAATAGCAAAACAAACTTGTCTGATTTGTTGCGAATTACTGTAACCTTGAAATTTACGGCAGAAACGGCGGCTATGACATCTTCACTGTTACATCTTAATCACAAACTACCATTCAGTTCTAATTAAAGAAATTCCCACAAATTCTTCAAATTAAACTATTTATTAAAAAATTTATTTTACGCTGGTAATGCTAATTTCTTGATCAGGCTGAAAAGAGATATTTTTGGTGCATTTATGCCGAAAATAATTCCGTGTAATCTGCGCCACGAAATTTTGATC
This sequence comes from bacterium, assembly GCA_040755115.1. GTDB lineage: Bacteria > UBP15 > UBA6099 > UBA6099 > JBFMBQ01 > JBFMBQ01. Next base: position 2,638 of record JBFMBQ010000197.1, on the reverse strand, counting down.
GCGCCTGAGAGGATTTGAACCCCTAACCCGCGGATCCGAAGTCCGCTGCTCTATCCAGTTGAGCTACAGGCGCTATTCCTTATTTAATTATAGCCTTTCGGCACTGATTTGCACGGATTATACGGATACTGTAGGGGCGGTTTTGAAACCCGCCCCTACTGTGAGTTAAATCACACCCTTGAAAACTCATAATATTGATATAAATAGAACAAAAATGGGTATATATAGAACAGGTAAAAATCTGAGGAGATGATAACTAATGTTAAATAAGGTCCTTTTATCAATCACATTAATAATGTTTTTAACACTGCTTATCGGCTGCGGCGCGAAAAATACCCAGTGGGCAGCACCTGAGCAGGAAAAAATCACCCTGAACAAACCCGCACCCGACAATCCGGGTTTAGAAGTCGCCTGCTCTAATCCAATTGTTGCCGAAAAGAACCCCAATTGTCCAAAGGTTCCAAATGATCCATGCTTGAACTGGGATTGTAGCGACAATCCTAAAAATGTATGTTGTATAAAATTACTGTCTGGGTACGCTTATGATTGCAAATATTCCGGAGCAGGCGATACAGCAGAACAATATGAAAAAACCTGTTGCGGGGTTTGTCTCAATGTTGACTGCACCCAGCCGTCAAATGATTCTTGCTGCTGGTTTTGCAAATTTGATTGTAACCTGAAATCCAATCAATACCAGTGCGTTACCTGCCCCAACATTGATTGCACTTTAAACCCAACACATAACTGCTGCCTGTAATTTCTATTCATTTCTTTCTGCGGTAAGTTGCCTTCCCGCCGGTCTTTCGCTCTAATGCAATTTCTTCTATAATTATATCCCTCTGCATTCCTTTGCACATATCATAGACCGTCAGCGCAGCGACCGTCGCCGCAACAAGCGCTTCCATCTCTACGCCTGTGCGCTCGGATGCCTTCACCGCCGCCTTGACCTTTATGATGCCTTTATCCGGCTCTGTCTTAAAATCAACCATCACTTTATCAATCCGCAGCGGATGGCACAGCGGAATCAATTCTGATGTCCTCTTCGCAGCCTGAATGCCCGCGACGCGCGCGGCAGCAAAGACATCGCCTTTCGGCGTTCTCCCCTCGGCAACAGCCTCAAGCACATCAGTGCGCATCCGCAACCGCGCCGATGCCGCCGCCTCGCGAACCGTTACTCCCTTACCCCCTACATCCACCATACGCATTACCCCTGCATTATCCAGATGCGTTGATCTCAACTTACGCGTCATAGCAAAATTATAACAGCATATAGGTATTAGTTAAACCACGAGATTACACGAGATTAACACAAGATTAACAGAGAATGTCATCCGTCATTCACAAAGATGTGTTAATCTGCTATAATGATTATCAATCCACTCGTGAATATAACAGCAGGAATAAAACTCGGAAAATACCAACTCGTTCAGGAGATCGGGCGCGGCACGATGGGCAGCGTCTGGAAGGCGCACGACAAGGCTCTCAACAGAGCGGTCGCCGTCAAGATACTCCACCCGCAGCACCTCCAGAACGAAAAAATGGTTCGGCGCTTCCGCCGCGAACCGATGGCTTTGTGCAGAATGCGCCACCAGTGCATCGTCAGAGTTTACGCCCTTGAGGAAACGCAGGATTTGATCTATTTCGTAATGGACTACTCGGAAGGCGTCCGCCTTGACCGCCTGATAAACAGGGAATTTCTCCTGCCGCTCAGACGGGCGCTCCCCATCTTATCCCGGATCGCTGACGCACTCGGTGAAATCCATCGGCACAACATAATTCATCGGGACATCAAACCGGCAAACATCGTTCTTGAACAGAGCGACCATCCCATAATAACAGATTTCGGGCTGGCGAAAATTGATACATGGACACCGATCGCAGCCCGCAGCGGCGCTGCTGCCGCACTCAGTGAGTTTGATAAAATGGATACCCCTCACGAAAAACTTACAGGCACACCTGCCTTCCTCGCCCCCGAACGGTGGCTGCACCAAGAATACGACCACAGAATAGACATCTACAGTTTCGGCATCATGATGTATCAACTTCTCACAGGCACGCTGCCTTTTGACAGCGATAACACCAAAGACCTGCGCGACCTCCACCTGCGCCATCCCTGCCCGCCGCCGCCGCTCAGCGCAGGCAAAATCCCCGAACCTGTTATGCACATCATCTACCGCTGCCTCCAGAAACCGCCCAACCTCAGATTCCAATCCGCCGCCGAAATGTGCGACGCTGTCCGCAGCGCAATTGAAAAACTTGATAAGCCAAAAATCACACCTGTCATAACCTTCCCTGCACAAACTTCTCATCCCACTGCCACACCCGCCATGCCGGCGTTTCTCAATCTCGTCCGTCCCATCAGTTTTATCCTGCTCGCCACTGCGCTGATAATTTTCCTTTTCGTTATGCCCGCCATGCTCCTGAAAAAACTTACAACCGCTGTTTCTGATAAAAAAGATACTCCCGCAAGAATTATGCGAACCAACGAAGGCGTCATGCTTGACGGCGACTTCAACGACTCATTTCTGAACCAGAACTTCCTTGTCAAAGGCGAAATAGAAGACTTTTCAAGACATCAAAACGGCACATGGATCACGATAAATGCAAATAAAAGGAAAATTCACATCTGGACGCCGGC
>JBFMBQ010000196.1:0-5058 GCA_040755115.1 bacterium | reverse complement strand
CCTCCTCCGAACACTCCCCTCCTTCCCAGATGTAGGGGCGCACGGCGTGCGCCCAAAAAAACGCACCGCCATGCGCCCCTTAACGCCCCCTCGTGTTTATTTGTATAACAATAACAACACGAACCCTGAACCCTGAACCCTGAACCGCCCTCAACCCCAGACGCACGCCTGCCCCCTCGTGCCTCCTTATGAATCTGTGTAATCTGTGGATTATTTTTTTTCACCAAGAGGATAAAACAAAAAAAGTATGAACGCAAGAAATATACACGCGCCCGCTACAGGTCCCAGCAGCCTTATGCCGAGATCGTTGTCCTTGCTGTAGCCGAAGGCAGCAAAAAGAAATCCTACCGCAGTCGCTGAAAACGAAATCCCAGTTTTCATCACCAACCCCTGCACACCGAAATACATACCCTCACGCCGCAGTCCTGTCATTTTCTCGTCGTAATCAACAATATCCGCAAGTATTGCGTTCGGAAGTATGAAAAAACACGCCATCGGCGGTCCCATCAGCATCATCACTATATACCCCTGCATTTTTAATGGGAGCGATATAGGAAACTTACCGATGAAAAACATCAGACTTAAAAGAACGGCTATAACAACCATAGTGAGCAAAAAAAGTTTCTTCTTGCCAATTCTATCGGAAAGTAAGGTAACGAATGGGAAACTGAGGAATGCGGCGACTAAAACCGGAGCCAGATACAAGCCGACCGCCCCCTCGCTCTCGCCAAGAATGACAGTTACCATGTAGGTCATCCCGCCAGCCAGCATATTCCAGCCGAACTCAAACGAAAACCGCGCGAACAAATAAATCGGAAACGGACGATTCTTCAGCGTGGCGCCGACTGCGCTCACAATGTTTATCTTTGAATACTCCGAAGTAACCTGCACCCGCTCTTTCACGAACAACGCAACGATGTAATAAAAAACAAGACTGACAGCACCAAATATCAAACCCATCGTCCGATACGAGAAATTCTCAATGAGATACGAAGAACCCAAAAATCCCGACATCATTCCAATAATGATGAAAACCGCCACCCAGGTGGAAACATTCACCCGCTCGTGAGATGTAACCGCTATTTCGGGGAGAAGCGACATGTAAGGGATGAGCGGCACAGTATAAGCCGCCCAGAACAAGCCCATAATCAGAGCAAAATAGATAAAATTTGCCGTCTGTGAATAGGTCTCTCCCGGCGGCGTCCAGAGGAGATAGAAAAAGGCAAAGAGAAACGGCGCGCCGACTGCGATCAACGGTTTCCGCCGGCCCCATGGCGTCTTGAGCCGGTCGCTGATATACGCCACAAGCGGATCAGTAACGGCGTCCACTATCCGTCCGATCGTCATCACCATGCCTGCAAGTGCGATAGGAACAAGCGTTGCGCCTTTGCCTTCGGGCGGCGCATACCGATACATCGCCCACATCACAACGACCTGATTCAGGAGCGAAATGCTCAACTGCCCTGACGCATAAGCAATTTTTTCGGGGAATTTGAGTTCTGTAGTGTTCTGCAAAACTTATTGTTTGTTATTCTAAAAACAAAGACGGAAAATGCAAAAAATCATCTCACTTCTTACTTCTCACATCTCACTTCTTACTTCTCACATCTCACTTCTCACTTCTCCCGTCTAACATCTCACATCTTACATCTTACATCTCACATTCAACATCTTATGTCATTTATATCTACCGGCTTATTTGTTTTCGCCGATTGATATGCGCACAACGCTGTCTCAAGCGCTCGCAGACCGTCTTCGCCGGTAATCGCGGGCGGTTCGTTGCGGAGCAGATGATTAACGAAATCGTCTATCATCAACATATCAATGTTCTCGCCCCAGTGCTGCCATTCCGCCCTCCCGTCCCGATCGCTGTAAACTTCAAGTTCCTGCTGGAAGGCGTCCACCTGCAAGACGCCGTCGGTGCCTGTCATCCTGATCGTAACATCGCCCCAGGTGGGAAAGATTGCGGGGCGCGACCACGATGTGTCAAGTGTGGCGAAAAATCCGTCTTCATACTCAATCGTTAAAAGCCCGACATCATCTATACCGAGACCGGGATGCAATAAACCATGCCCGACCTCCGCATATACCCGCACCGCCTCGCGATCCAGTATCCAACGAAGCAAATCCGCCACATGCACGGTATGGTCTATCACTGCACCCCCGCCCGCAAGTTCTTTATTTAGAAACCACCCGGGCGGCATGCGTCCATGATTCGTGCACGAGGCGGCGAGCGGCAGACCTGCTCTACCGCCGCGAACCATTTCGCGAAAACGAACTACAGGCGGTGAATACCTCACAGGAAAACATGTCATCAGGTGAACACCTGCATCAGTGCATGCCTTTATCATTTCATTTGCGTCACCAACAGTTGTAGCAATGGGTTTTTCACACATGCAGTGGACGCCTGCCTCGGCGCAGGCAAGCACAAGGTTGCAGTGTCTGACATTTTCCGCACACACTATCGCAAAATCAGGTTTCTCCCCTCGCAGCAGTTCCATAGCATCCTGATAAAACTTCGCTCCGTAACGCTGCGCCTGCTCGCCGCCGCACGCCGAATCCTCATCGTAAACGGCACAAAATTCAATGCCTGAATGGCGATGCAAGCATTGGGCATAACTGTTTGCGTGAAGATGTGCAAAACTTAAAATCGCTGCTCTTATCATTGTAAATAAGGAAAAACCATTACCAAGATAAACAGTGTATAGAAAATCTTTGCCTCACATGGCTATCCTGCAAATCCTGTTAATTCAATCACTTTTCCCGTTCGCGTAGATTCGCATGCCGCCAGAGCCAACCGCAATGTCTGAAGCGCATCGTCAACCGTTACCACAGGTTCACTGTCATTGATAATGCACTGAGCGAAATGCTCGGTCTGCAAATAATACGGCGAATTGTGAATGGGGCTTTCACCGCTTTCAACGCCCGCATCATACTGCCTGATCCACAGCGGTTTGCGCCTCGTGCTGTCAAAAGCGATAAGCCCCTTCGTGCCCGCCAATTCAAAACCATAAGTGAACGGCGCGCCGGGCGTCCAGTTGCCCTCAAGATGCGCCACAGCGCCCGATGCAAACCTCATCGTAACAAGGGCGCAATCCACTCCGTGCGCTGCGACTCTCTTCGCATAAATACGCTCCGCATCGCCGAACAGCCACAGCAGAAAATAAAAATCGTGTATCATCATATCCACGATCATGCCGCCGCTTTTTTCTTCATCAGAATACCAGCCCCTGTCCGATGATGGAAAGCCCGCCCGCCTGAAGGTGCGCACCACGCCGACATCACCGATCTTTCCCGACTGAACTAAGGCGTGCGCCGCCGAATACTCATGAAAAAACCGAATCACATGCCCGACCATAAATTTCCGCCCCGATTTCTGCGCCGCATCGCGCACCGCAAGCGCATCTTCCCATCGCGCTGCTATCGGTTTCTCGCACATCACATGACAGCCCGCAGCGAGCGCAGTTTCAACTGCACTGCGGTGAAGATGCGTCGGCAGACAAATATCAACTACATCAGGTTTCTCGCTGTTTAAGGCATTCTCAATGTCTGTATAAAAACGCAGACCGAATTTTTCCGCCTCCGCTGATTTCGCAGCATCGGCATCAACAAGCGCGGTAACATCTGCAAACTTAATCCTTTCCCACGCACGCAGATGCTGCACACCCATGTAACCCATCCCGACAACACAAACTTTAAGCATGATTTTCCACCAGGCAATGGTATTCTATAAGAATTTAATTCTTTTATCTAATAAAAATCTATTAAAACTGTGCACAAAAAAATGCGCTGTTTTTTGACAAACAGCGCAATATTTTTAAATCAAGAGGGCAGTTTATGGTCGTGCCCGGGACCTTCTACGACAACCCTCTTTGCAATGAGCAACGGGTCTCAACAGATAATGCGCTCTGAGCATTGCACTTCCTCCTTTCCCTATACAAGTCTAATTTCATAATAAAAAAAAGTCAGTTCTTGGAAACAGGTTTCACCGCGCTGACCTTTATGCTGAATATGGATTTCGCGATTTCTTCCAGTTCCGCTCTGGGAAGGTTCAGGTGCTGATGTATTGATTTCCCAATGGGATCGGCGGTGAAGGCTTCAAGTGGAAATGCTGTCTTCCCGATAATCTTTAAATCATCAAAACCTGCCTGCCGGATTGTGTTTAGATAATCTTCCTCAAGCAGCGCGCCGGCGATGCAGCCCACATACGCTTCCACACTTTCGCGCACCGCTTCAGGGAGTTCTTTTCCCAGCACCATGTCCGAGATGAACATCCTGCCGCCGGGCTTCAGCACCCGATAGGCTTCTTCAAACACCGCCGGCTTGTCTGGCGAAAGGTTAATCACGCAGTTTGAAATCACAACATCCGCTGAGGCATCGGCGGCGGGGAGATGCTCAATCTCACCCAGCCGAAACTCCACATTCTTGTATCCGCCTTCTTGCGCGTTTTCGCGTGCCTTGTGTATCATCTGCGGCGTCATATCCACGCCGATCACCCTCCCACCCTGTCCGACTCGTTGCGCGGCGATGAAACAATCAAGCCCCGCACCGGCGCCAAGGTCAATTACCACTTCGCCTTCCTTGAGCGTTGCCAGCGCAACCGGGTTGCCGCAGCCGAGACCAAGATTCGCCCCTTGGGGAACCGATTGCAGTTCATCTTCAGAATAACCGATCATCTTCCCTATCTCTTCAGCGGAAGTCGCGCCGCAGCATGAATGCTGAGTATCACAACATGTGCCGCCTTCCGCTGCTATTCCCCCGTATCGCTCCTGAACTGTCTGTTTGATCTTTTCCCTGTCATTCGGCATGTCTATTCACCTCTGATGTTCTTTCGCTGCTTCTTTACGCTTTTGAAAAAGCCCGAACAGCATTCATACATCCCGAAAAAATCGCAGCAGCATCTTCTCATCCATTCTTTATCTAAAGAATAATAAACCTGTTGTCCATCCTTCCGATCTTCCACGAGACCCGCATTTCTCAGCACACCGAGATGGTGTGAAATTGTCGGCTGTGCGACTTTGAAGGCATTGACAAGGTCGGAGACGCACATATCTCTTT
>JBFMBQ010000195.1:0-3705 GCA_040755115.1 bacterium | reverse complement strand
TCCAACTGAGCTACGGGCGCAGCCGATATTAATTTTAATCTGCCCGCACATCCTTGTCCACACAGAACAATTAAACCCGCACAACAAGATATTTTCTTGACAGTCTCTCTAACTAAATTATAAACTATCTACATACTAATGGGAGTATCATAAACCGAATGACGATGAATAAAAGCGGAAGTATTTAATGCACAGAGTAATAATAATTTATTATCAACGGGGTGATACACAATGACAGAAGAAAAAGGACCGGGGGAAGAACAGAGAGCAGAAGGCAGCCAGGCACAGGGCGGCGGGCAGTGGAGATGCGATGACAGACGCCATAGAGAGGAACGGATGGGCGGACACGGGCATGCCCACTGGGACAGAGGGGACAGGGACGAAAGGCACTGGGAACGGCGTGATATGGAACACAGAGGCGAATATACTGAAGGCAGAAAAAGCGGTCTGCTCGGGGTTTCGCTCGGCTTTCTTGCCGGAGCAATGGTAGGCGCGGTCGCTGCACTGCTTTACGCGCCGCAATCAGGCGAAGAGACACGGGAAAAGATCAAGGAGAAGGTGTCAAACCTGTCGGCAAAGGCGGGCGAGATGACGGAGCGGGCGAAGGAAGCGATTGAAGAAGCCCGCGACAAGGTAAGTTCAAGTTACGAATCTGCCAGAGAAAAGACATCGCAGATAATTGAAACGGCAAAGGAAAGAATTGCCAGAAAGCAGAAGGAAGAAGAAGAAAGTTAGAATTAATCCGGATTATTCTTGATTTAAAACATTGGCGTTAAGATGAGTAAAATGTGAGAGGTAAGATGTGAGATGATTTTTTCTTCTCCCGTCTCACTTCTCACATCTCACATCTTACTTCTCACATTTTACATCTCCTTCCTCACTAAATGACAAAAATCCTCGTTACAGGCGCAGCGGGCTTCATAGGTTCCCATCTTGCGGAGAAACTCGTAGCGATGGGATACGATGTTGTCGGCGTTGATTGTTTCACCGACTATTATTCGGGGACGATAAAAACACGGAATCTTGAGCCGCTCAAAGGCAAAAACAATTTCAGATTTTCAGAGCGCAAAATTCAGGATGCGGAAAAATTAAGGGGACTGCTGAACGGCATTGAATATGTGTTTCACCTTGCGGCGCAGCCCGGTGTGCGGGCATCGTGGGGCAGGAACTTTGAGGTCTATGTGGAAAACAATATTACGGCGACGCAGGTCCTGCTTGAAGAACTTAAGGACAGCCCTGTAAAAAAATTCATCTTTGCGTCATCCTCTTCGGTCTACGGCGACGCCGAAAAACTCCCGACACACGAAGATACCCCGCCGCAGCCGGTGTCTCCTTATGGCGTTACGAAACTTGCCTCTGAACATCTCTGTGCATCATACTGGAAAAACTACGGCGTTCCGGTTGTGATGCTTCGCTACTTCACTGTTTACGGTCCTCGCCAGCGTCCTGATATGGCGTTCAGCAGAATTATCAATGCTGCGATCAGCGGCGAAACCTTTCAGGTTTACGGCGACGGCAATCAGACGCGCGATTTCACATACATTGACGATGCGGTCAATGCGAACCTGCTCGCGATGGAAACGGATGCGGCGGGCGAGGCGTTCAACATCGGCGGCGGGGCGCGCATTTCACTGAATGAAATAATCAAAATATTGGAGAACCTTACCAGCAAAAAAATACATATTGAGTATCGCGATGTTCAGCGAGGCGATGTCAAACACACCTGCGCCGATATAAGCAAGGCAGAAACAATTCTGAAATACAGTCCGAGCGTAAAAATTGAAGACGGACTTAAAAATCAGGTTGAATATTGTAAAAAGTAAGAAGCAGGTAGGCGCTTATTTTGTTTTGATCGACAAAAAATTGTAGATGTTGTAGGGCGCGATTACCTAATCGCGCCTAAACTGCCCCGCAGTGGCATCCTCTTCCGAGCAAGGTCTCGGAAGAGGCGTAGTATCTTAACAGTCAAATCTTGCGCAAAATGGCAAAGATTTTTTTAGACGCGGATTTACACAGATTTTCAAGGATTTCTGTACGGGCGCACAGCGTGCGCACATACATCCGTGTAAATCCGTTTTTATCCGTGTAAATCCGTGTCAAGTTTTTGTCTTTTTTGGTTCTGGCTCAGCCAGGTGCTGACAGCACGCGGATGGCAGCGGTTATAAATCTCCTTGATCTTGCCCATGCTGACATGCGTGTAGGTCTGCGTTGTGGCGATGTCGGCGTGTCCAAGCATCTCCTGCACCGCCCGCAGGTCTGCGCCGCCCTCCAGAAGGTGTGTTGCGAAAGAGTGCCTGAAGGTGTGCGGCGATACCTTTTTGGCAACTCCCGCCTTTACTGCGCGGCGCCGTATTAAATTCCAGCACGACTGCCGCGATATTTTTCCGCAGCGATTACTTAAAAACATATATTTCGGGGTTCGCAGTTCGTAGTTCTGGGTGCGGGGGCGCACTTCAACAATGTAGCGGTTGAGCCACTGCGCGGCTTCAGCGCCGACTGGAACGATCCGCATCTTTTTCCCCTTGCCGAAACAGCGGACAAAGCCGGCATCAGCCTGGTAATCGCCGACACGCAGTTCGGTCAGTTCGCTCACGCGCATGCCCGTTGCGTAGAGGAGTTCAAGTATCGCCCTGTTGCGGACACTCATCGGCGTTTTCCCTTTTTCGGTCTCTATTATTTTCACGATTTCATCTTGTGAGAGAACATCCGGCAGACCTCGCGCGCCGCGGTATGTCTCCATCTCCTCAAAATCGTCCGCATCCACCCAGCCTTCGCGGCAGAGAAATTTGTAAAAACTTTTCACGACAGTCGTCTTCCGCGCTATCGTTGCGGAGGCGACTCCCTTCCTTCGGAATTGATTGCTGAACCCGCGAAGCGTGCCCGATGGAAACTGAATAAATTTGTCAACACCGTCGGCGCCGAGGAATTCACCGAATTGCACGAGGTCGCGGCTGTAGGCGTCAAGCGTGTTGATGGAATAGCCTTTCTCTACGGAAAGGTAATTGATATATTCATCAATCAATGATTCAAGCGACTGTTTAAGCATTAAATTCGTGTAAATTCGTGTAATTCGTGGATAAATATTTTCTATTGAGATGTCTTGCAGAATGTAGCATCCGATTTGTCAATGTTATCGGAATCATAAACCTTCATTTTATAATATTTCTTCAATATTTTCAGATCGTCAAAACCAACCGTCCCGTCGCAGTTGAAATCAGCCCATGCGTCGGCTCCCGCGCCCACATTTTTCTTGTAACTCTTCTTCAATTCCTTGAGATCGTTGAAGCCAATCTCATCATCACAGTCGGCGTTGCCTATTTCCTTTCTACCGCCGCCCGCCTTCGGTATATCCACGCCGCTCGCGCTTATCGTCTCTGATAAAAGTTCTGCCCCGCTTATATCATTCTTCAAAATTATCACGCACTTCTCTGGATACTCGCTGCTGTCGCATGGCAAACCAATCGCCTCGTCAGCAAGGGCGCCTGTGGGGATGTTATTTAACGAAGGTATGTCTCACCCGCTGAAACTTCAGCGGCAGTCATTCTAATCACAACCGTGCCGCTCGCATTCGTATCGCCGTCCGCGACCACACTGCCATCGCTTTTGACAAGTTCTATTTTCGCTCCATCCTTCGGCGTCCTCGGACACCCATCCTGATCCCAGTTTATCTGCTGCACAGGCGAGGTCAATTGTATTGTTACCGTG
>JBFMBQ010000194.1:0-4721 GCA_040755115.1 bacterium | reverse complement strand
CGCAACGGATGTTCTGGACTGGACGGATAACAGCACTGACCGTTCTGTTACGCATACCGGGCTGTATCTCACAAACGGACAGACTTATTTTTTTTCGGTGATGGCGAAAAATGGTTCGGCACTGCCAACCGGTGTTACAATATCCGACGGTCAGATGGTTGACAGCACGCCGCCCTCTTCAATTGCATCTGTCAAGGATGGCACAGCGGCGGACATTACATTCGCATCCTCCTCAACCCAACTGTCTGCAAACTGGACTGAATCACTGGACTCACAAAGCGGTATCGCTAAATACTGGTATGCTGTCGGTTCCTCTCTCGGCGCAACCGATGTGCTGGGGTGGACTGATAACGGAGCCGGCAATTCAGTAACCGTAACAGGACTGAACCTGACGGAAGGGCAGACATATTATTTTAGAGTCAAGGCTGAAAACAATGCGGGTCTGCTCTCACCGGAATCAACTTCAAATGGGCAATCGGTTGAAACAACGCCGCCGCCCCCCGTTGCAACCGTCAATGACGGCGCCGGCTTTGACGCCTTTTACGCACTGTCGGCATCCCAACTGTCGGCAAACTGGACAGAAGTATCAGACACCGAAAGCGGCATCAAACAATATCTGTATGCAATCGGCAGCGAACCCGGCGCGACGGATGTCGTGAACTGGACAGGCAACTCGCAGAGCACTTCAGTAACGCACACAGGGCTTAATCTTCAGTCGGGCAAGACCTATTATTTCTCTGTGGCTGCCGAGAACGGCGCAGGACTGTGGTCTGCTCCAGCAAATTCCAATGGTCAAACTGTTGAAGTAACGCCGCCAGCGGCGGTCGCAGCGGTCAACGACGGCACAGGCGCAGACATTCAATATGCAACATCTTCGGTGAAACTTTCCGCAAACTGGACTGCAACGACTGACCCCGAAAGCGGCGTGGCGAAATACTGGTATTCCATCGGGACGACGCAAGGCGGCACTGATGTATTAAACTGGCGCAACAACATGCTCAACATTTCTGTAACAAAAACAAACCTGAACCTGACGAACGGACAGACCTATTATTTCAACATCAAGGCGGAAAACGGCGTAGGGCTTTTCTCAGATATAACAAGTTCCAACGGGCAAATCGTTGAAACAACCCCTCCGGATGCTGTCGCATCTGTCAACGATGGTCTCGGCTCGGACATCCAGTATGCCTTCTCAACTGTGCAACTTTCAGCCAACTGGCTTCAAACCGCCGATGCAGAAAGCGGCGTTGCCAGATATTTTTATGCTATCGGCACAAGCGCGGGGACTGATGATGTCGTTGATTGGACGGACAACGGCACAAATCTTTCCGTTACCCGCACAGGGCTCAATTTAACAAACGGGCAGACCTATTATTTCTCGGTGAAAGCGGAGAACGGCGTAGGACTTCAATCAGTTCCGTCAGATTCTGATGGGCAGACTATTGATGTAACCGCGCCGGATGCTGTGGCGGTTGTGAACGACAGCACAGGCTCGGACATCCAGTATGCCGCTTCAACGAGTGAACTTTCGGCAAACTGGACGGAAGCAGCGGACGCCGAGAGCGGCATCGCTAAATACTGGTATGCTATCGGCACAACACCCGGCGGCACGGATGTCTCAGATTGGACGGATAACGGAACGGGCACTTTCATAACCCGCACAGGTTTGATCCTGATGAACGGGGTTACATATTATTTTACGGTTAAAGCCGAGAACAAGGCAGGGCTGCAATCTGCTCCGAACAGTTCAAACGGGGCGACCGTTGACACCGCGCTGCCTGCGGGAGCAACCGGATTATCGGCGGTGGCTGGCGACAGGATAGTCATATTGACATGGAGCAACCCGGATGAGCCTGATTTTGCAGGCGTCAAGATCATACGAAAGACAGGGCAATATCCAGCGGATGTCTCCGACGGAGATGTAGTTTATGACGGCACAGGCGAATCTTTCACCGACACAGACCTGACCAATGATGTGATATATTATTACGCCGCCTTTGCTTATGATAAATCCTATAATTATTCATCAACGGCAGGCGGAGGCGCAACGGCGGCGGCAGCGCCATATCTGCCCGTTTTTATTATCCGTGAGGGCTGGAATCAAGTCGGTGTTTCTATGCAGGGCATATCGCTTCAGCCTGAAAAAATATTCGGCGGCGCAGTGTTTGAAATAGTTCATTACAGCGGACAGAATCAATATCTGTCCGACCAGGAGAAAATTGATCTTCAGTTCGGCGCAGGTTACTGGATATATTCTGAAAAAGATATTGGCGAAATAAGCATTGGGGGGATTGAATACGGCGATGACACTTATGAGCAAGGTTTCAATGCCGGCTGGAATATGTTCTCGGTGCCCTTTAACACATCGTTAAAATGGAGCAGCGAAAATGTTTCGCTTACATGCGGGGGAATAACAACGCCTCTGAAGGCAATTTATCATTATGACAACGAGGCAGTGTATGTGAAGATTAATCCCGATGCTGATAATTACTTATTACCATGGAAAGGTTACTGGATTTATTCAACCGAGGCATGCAAACTGAAATTTACGATTAAGTAAAAATTCAGTGATCGGACACAATGTCTATATCCGTGTTAATCCGTGTAAATCCGCGTCTAAAAAAACTGCGCGAAGCGCATTAATTTAATGAAACATCAAACGGATTTGAATAAACCTCATATTGCCTGATGCCTGTGTCATCTGCATATTGTCCTTTCACATGGAATCTGTATTTGCCTTCAGTCAGTTTCAGCGCTGAGGGCACTGTATGAACCAGACGCCATTCAATCTGCCACTCAAACTTCCTTTTGGTTGAACTTGTATCTTCCTTGTAGGACGGATAAGTTTTGTAGTTGAGGAAGGTCTCATAAGTTGAACCGTCAAAAGGCATTCCGTTGCCGCGCAGCAATGCGTTCCATTTTCCTTCTTTTTCAAACTCAACGGTTACCTCCGGATAGTCAATCCAGGAATCGCCGCCGAACCACGCAAAGGTTGCCGCGCCGCCGTCTTCGGATACGCTTGCCTCTTTAGAAACCTCACCCGCCTGTATTGATACGCCCGGCTGCACAGGAGTGAAAGGCGCGCTATCGTATGCCGCCAGTTTCTTCACCGCCTCATCCTCTGCCAGTTCCTTTTGACCTGTGAGAAGTTCTTTCACTAACAGTTCGGATTTGCCGATGAGATATTCTCCCATCTTCCATCCCCATGGATTCATTGACGCCTCATAGCCGCCCTGCCACCAGTCGTCAGGGAGCATGATATATCCGAGGTGATCCTGAGAGTAACCGATAAGTATGACATTTTTGTTCCCCGTGAGCGATTCTGTTTTTTCCTTCAGTTCATACCACAGTGATGCATGCGGTTCGCCCGGCAGCGTAACGAAGATGTGGTCGCCGATGCGGAAGGCGGCAAGGCGTGTATAGAGAATGGAATTCTCTTTGCCGGAGATCGGGCAGTTGCCCATCGCCGGATTGTGGGTTTTGTAATCTTCATCGCATCCCCCGTATCCCATTCCGCATAAGAAGGCGCCGTATTTGTGAGGAAATTCGCGCCCCTTGTATCCGATTGCCTCACGGTTAAGAGGAACGAGCGCATTGATGATGCCCAGTTCCGCCCTGTCAGTGGTTTGAATGGAATTGTAAATTTGCAGCGCAGTCGCAGCGCCCGAGTTTCCTATTGCCTCCATCCCGTCCCACTTACTGTTGATTGGATAGTGCTCTGGAGTATTCGGCGACATATCTCCGCCGCTTGACTGCATGAAAACGGCGAGCACCGGCGTTTTGAACTGCTCCTGAATTTTCTGCTCAATAAGACCCGGTCCGTCAACGGAGAAATAATGGTTTTCGCTGCCGAGGACGGTGCCGTGCATTGCGAAGTTGACAATCACCGCCATCGGCGTGCCGTCTGCGTGATCAACTCGCATTATCCACATAGTTTTATTTTTCAGTGGCGGATTTTCGCATCTGCGGTCGTTTGAGATTTCATCGTTCTCGCCGGCTCCGAAGCCGATCCGTGCGGGTTTAAGTTGTTCGTGTGCCTTTATAATTACATCGCTGATTTGCTCAACGACGAGATTGAACAGTTCCTGGCTATAGGTATCCATAGCGAATTGCAGCGCCTTGTGAGTGGTCAGTCTGCCGGGACCAGAATGGGTGTGCGTTGCGGAGACAATGAGTTTGTCTGTAAGGTCTAATGTTCCGTTGGTTTTGCTTTTTACCCTTGCGACAACGCTCTGAAGAAATTGGTCCTTCACTCCGATGGTGTCTATGCTGACGAGGTTTATTTGAGATGAGCCGTTGTCCAGAACCACTACCTTTATGCGCAGATTCGTGTGAATCCCGTAGGTGCCCGGGAACTTGTCTGCATAAGGGCTTCTGGGGGAATCATCCATCATTTTCTGCCCGTAGCCGCCGGTAGGTGATCCGACAGGTATCTTCAGGAAGCCCGAAGCCACTGCCGCTTTGAGGGGCTGGGTTTTCAATTCGTCCTGCGATGAGACGATTTTAGGCAAGCATAGTCCAGTGATAAATATGGCAAGAGAAATTTTTATAATATGTCTTTTCAAAAAATTCACCTCCCGGATTTATATATAGCAACACTACTGTCCAGTTAAAATTTTTTGGACAAGCAAATAATAGCATGAAAAAAGGAGTTTTTATAGAAAACTGGATTTTTCGATTTCAAACGAAAAATTCGGTTTTTCCAGTTATGTCCCTTCATT
>JBFMBQ010000193.1:0-5048 GCA_040755115.1 bacterium | reverse complement strand
CGATTGCCTCGCGTCAGGCGATAGCGTTCATGCTTGCGGAAATGGTGATAGAGATAGATGCAGCGCGTATGCTGGCGTGGGAGGCGGCGTGGAAGATGGACAAGGGCGAGGATGTAACGAAAGAGGCGTATCTTGCAAAGCGGTATGCCGCTGATATGGTGATGAAAGTTACCGACCGCGCCGTCCAGGTTCTCGGCGGACACGGTTACATCAGGGAGCACCCGGTGGAGATGTGGTTCCGCAATGGGCGCGGCTTCGCCGCACTTGAAGGAATGGTGATGATATAAGTTAAAATAGTAGAAAGTAGATAGTAGCCAGCAACCAGGGTAAATTAAGGATTACCTGATTTTGCTGGCTACTGGTTGCTGGTTACTATATGCTTTGCACCTTGCACTATGTACTTTTCACTCATATTAATCAGGAGGTGGCGAGATGATTGATTTTGAACTTTCAACCAAAATTAGGAACATGCGAAATATGGTTCACCAGTTTGCGCAGCACAGTATTCGCCCGCTTGCGCGTGAATACGACGAGAAGGAGCACGAGAAGCCATGGGATATAATCAACATGGTGCATCAGATGTCGCGCGGCGGGGGCTTTACGGCTGTCGGCGGCAGCGGCAAAGAGAAAAAAGAAGAAGGACCCACAGACCGCACTCTTATGCAGGCGGTTCTGGCGGAAGAGATAGCCTGGGGTGATGCCGGGATAATGTTGACGCTTCCGGGACCAGGACTCGGCGGCGCAGCGATACAGGCATCGGGCACTGAGGAACAGAAGGAAAAATTTCTCAAGCGTTTTGCGGGCGATAAGCCAGTATGGGGTGCAATGGCGATAACCGAGCCGGGCGCAGGTTCCGATTCCGCTGCCATCACCACCACGGCGGTCAGGGACGGCGACCACTGGGTATTGAACGGCGAGAAGATTTTCGTTACCTGTGGTAAAAGTGCAATTGTGGACTCCGATGGCATTATTGTTGTGTGGGCAACCGTTGACAAATCCGCTGGGCGCGCGGGTATCAAACCGTTCATAGTTGAAAAGGGGACGCCGGGGATGACACTCACCAAGATTGAACACAAACTCGGCATTCGCGCATCGGATACCTGCTCCATCGTGTTTGAGGACTGCCGCATCCCGTTAGACAATATTCTCGGCAGCCCGGAAGTTGTTGACAAGACGAAGACCACAGGTTTCAAAAAGGTGATGGCGACCTTTGACGCCACGCGCCCGATAGTGGCAGCGATGGCTATCGGCGTGGGCAGGGCTGCGCTTGATTTCATCAAGGAATATCTTGACAGCGCAGGCGTGGAGATCAGATACGGAATTGCCCCGAATAAACTCACTGCGCTTGAGCGCGATGTGATGGATATGGAAGTGAACCTCAACGCAGCGCGGCTGCTGACCTGGCGCGCCTGCTGGATGCTGGACAACAAGATTGACAATAATCTTGAGGCTGCGATGGCGAAGGCGAAGGCGGGACTGGCGGTTACGCACATCACGCAGAAGGCGGTGGAGTTGCTCGGACCGCTCGGCTACTCGCGCAAGTATCTCCTTGAAAAATGGATGCGGGACGCCAAGATCAACGACATCTTTGAAGGCACAGGTCAGATACAGATGCTTATCGTTGCAAGAAGAATATTAAACTTCACCAGAGATCAATTAAAATAAATGCGGAATGTGGGAGTTAGGATACAGGATTAAGGATACAGGATTAAATATTAAGGAAAAAAACCGTATTTCGTTGTTCGTGTTCTGTTTACAAACAAATAAAATTCCCTTAATTATTAATACTTAATTTTTAATCCTGATTAATGCACCTTGCACTATGCACTTTGCACTCTTATAAAAGAAAGGATGTGAAAAAATGTCTTTATCCGATAAATGCGTGATCACCGCTGCACTCGCTGGCGGCGGCACTTTCAAGGGGCAGAACCCGGCGGTTCCTTACACGCCTGAAGAATTCGCCGATGAGGCATACAAGGCATATAGTGAGGGCTGCTCAATTGTGCATATCCACGCACGCGACCCCAAAACCGGCGCGCCGACGCCAAACATAGACATCATCCGTGATGTCGTTGATGCAATCCGCGCAAAATGCCCGGTTCTCATCAACCTCAGCACTGCTATAACTGTGGGAATAAAAGCGAAAGAGCGTATTGCGCCTGTGAAAGAACTCAAACCAGAACTGGCGTCGCTGAACTGCAACACGATGAACTTTGCGCGCCCGGATTATGCAACGGGTGTAATCATGTTTGAGTTCGTATTTGAAAACACCTTTGAGATGATGGTAATGTTCGCCAAGGCGATGCGCGAGGCGGGTACGAAGCCAGAACTTGAGGTCTATGATGTCGGGCACATTAATAACATAATGTTTGTCAGGCAGCAGGGGTTGCTTGAAGAGCCACTGCATTTTCAGTTTGTGTTCGGCGTCTGCGGGGGGATACCGTTTTCGCCGGCGAATCTGATTAGAATGCGCGAGAGCATCCCCGCCGATGCCACATGGAGCGTCTGCGGAGTGAGCGTGCACTCTTATCCTGCGGCGTTTATCTCCGCTGTTATGGGCGGACACATCAGAGTGGGACTTGAAGATAATATAAATGTATCAAAAGGCGTGCTGGCAAAAGGCAACTATGAATTGGTTCAGAAAGCCGTGCAGATAGCGAAACTGGCAGAGCGGGAGATAGCAACTGTGGATGAGACACGCGAACTTCTTAATCTGCCGAAAAGGGCGTGAACAAAACCAAAACGGGTACAAACCAAAGTACTCAATTTTCAATAGTGTGTTGAAGAATAAAATATTAACCGCAGAGAACGCAGAGTGCGCAGAGTAAGGGCGGTTCGTGAACCGCCCCCTATAGGAATGACATCTGTGTCTTCCGTGTTCATCTGTGGTTCCATGTCTTTTTCAACAACCTGTCAGCGCCTGACCCCAAACACTCTCTTAAAGACGCGATTCTTTTAGAGAGGGGCGCCAGCGTTTTCAAAAATTTGTTTGAGGGTCGTACCGGAAGCCATCAGGAATGGAGTTACAGCGCCGCAAAGGTCGCAATCTACATTGTCGCCATAGCAGCACGGGATGCGGCGCCGGAGGGTGTAGTCAAGAGCGAGCGAGTTTGTTTTCATATCGCAGTTGTCGGTCACTTTTTTGCAGGTTGCCGAAAAGGCGAGTTCAAGCGAGACCCGGGGATTAAGGATGTAAGAGCCGTACTCCTTTTTAAGTTCAAGCAATTTTTCAAGCAGTCGGTCCCGTTCCGGGAGCGAAAAGCCCATGCCGCTTTCGTCGCCTTTTTGGGGAATGTAGACCGTGAATATGACGCCGAAGGCGTTAGTCGCTTGTACGAGGCGTTCGAGAAACGCGTCGAGAAATGGAGCGTTCGTTCTGGTAACTACTGATTGAAAAAAAACAGGGCGAGGCGAGTCGCTGATGGTTTCTATGACCTTGTCGAAGACCCCATCGCCGCGAATGGCGTCGTTGATTTCGGGAGGACCGTCGAGCGAGACGCCGAATAAGAATGGTAGATCGGGGATCGGTTGCGTTCCGTTGGTAAAAACGACATTCAAGGGGAAGATGCCGACGGCGGCTTCAAGTACTTTTAACCGGAACAATGGCTCGCCGCCGACCCAGGTGAAAAAGCGTATTGCATGGCGCTTTTGCAGCGCCCGCAGCTTTTCTATAAGCGCCGCATCCGGCACCTCGCGTTCTTTATGCTGAAACGCTTGGAAGAAAAAGCAGGTCTTGCAGCGAAGATTGCAGCGCTTGGTGAGTTCAAGAGTTCCGTAAGGAAAGGGCATTTCTCCAAAGTCCGGGATTTCAACGCCATCGTAAATGAGCGTAGATTGCTTTTCTTCGCCGATGATTCGCTCGTCTGTCATTTGAAAAGGCACGAGGAAATATATATACAAAAATCCGTGTCAATCCGTGTTCATCTGTGGTTACATGTCTTTTTTAATAGCCTGTTTAAAAACCTGACCTCGTCCTCCCGTTTTATATCCGCGCGCTCTTCAGTATCTCGGTGAGTTGATCAGGATACAGCGTCTTTGCATAAGCCATTTCTTTTGTGATCTGCCGCTTTCTTATAAGTTCAACGAGTGATTGTTCAAGCGTGATCATGCCCTGTCCCTTTGAGATGTGCATAGCGGAAGGTATCTGATAGGTTTTGGCGTCGCGTATCAGGTTGCGGACGGCGGGTGTTGGGACGAGTATTTCAAATGCAGCAATGCGCCCTTTGCCTGTGATATGCGGGATGAGTATCTGGCTGATGACGCCCTGAAGGTTGCCTGCGATCTGCATGCGGACTTGCTGCTGCTGCTCCGGCGGGAAAACATCAATGATGCGGTCAACCGTTTGAGCAGCGCCTGTGGTGTGCAGCGTGGCGAGCACAAGATGACCTGTCTCGGCGGCGGTTATCGCCATTGCGATGGTTTCAAGGTCGCGCATCTCGCCGACTAATATCACATCCGGGTCCTGACGCAGGGCGTGAATGAGCGCCTCGGCGAACGAGAGCGTATCGTTGCCGACCTCGCGCTGGTTGATAAAACTTTTTTTGTTTGTATGGATGAACTCAACGGGGTCTTCAATTGTAATAATGTGCTCTTCGCGGATTGCATTGATGAAATCAATCATAGCGGCTTGCGTCGTGGACTTGCCGCAGCCGGTGGGACCTGTAACGAGTATCAGCCCGCGCGGCCGCTTGCAGAATTCTTTTATGATTGGCGGCAGTTTAAGTTCATCAATGGTTTGAATTCGTGCGGGTATGTGCCTGAATACCGCCGCGATGCTGCCACGCTGTTGGAAAGCGTTCACTCGGAAGCGCGCACCGTTCGGGAGCGCATAAGCGAAATCGTGTTCCCATTCTTCCCTCAGGATTCGCCGTTGCTCTTCGTTCAATATGCTGAAAACGAGTTGCGCTGATATATCTGGGGTCAGCCGTGGGGCATTATCAATGTTCTTCATCGTCCCGTAGACTCTGATAAAAGGCTTGTTGCCAGCCTTGATGTGGAGGTCGGAGGCGTCTTCCTTAATTGTTATTTCAAGCAGGTCGTTTATGTGC
>JBFMBQ010000192.1:0-10024 GCA_040755115.1 bacterium | reverse complement strand
CTATTTTTACCTTTAAGTAGTTTATTAATGTTGCGCCAAAGTAAAGAAAATTTTGTTGATTCTATAATTATGCTGACCGAACTTCTGGAAGATATTTTCTTAGGGGTCACTTCTATTAACTCGCCAAGCCTATTAATAGTGTCATCAAGGCTTAGCAATGTATTATCTTGCGCATCAAAGGACTTCTTAATTCCTTTTGCTTCTAAACTCCTGAAGGGATATTCAATAACAAGTCGCCTCAATCCACTTATTTCTCTTATAGTACCCCTTCCTACTATCAGACCTAAGAGATACGCCATATCTGGATCTAAAAATGATGGCACATTCATTTCTCCTTCACAATATTTACCTTCTTAAAGATTAATAAATATTCGTGTACTTTATTTACAACAAAAGAATATGGATAACCCAAAGGGCGCATATTATTGTATTCTTTCTGTCTATCCCAAATAATTATGTCTTTTAATGAAAAATTTATTTCTTCTATCTTTTTCGCAAGATCGAAATGAAAAGGATAAAAAGTAGAATTTTTTCTAATATCCATTACAATCACAATGCAATACCCACCATTTTTTGTAACGTCATATAACTTTTTGAAAACTGACTGTAAAGAACATAAGAACTGGTCATAACTTTCTATATTCCCAAAGTCAGTTTCTGAATTGCCATAATTGCGAATATTTTTTCTATCGGCAGATCTTTTACGGTTTAAAATATCCCAATAAGGAGGAGATGTTATTGTTAAATCAATAGTATCAGTAGAAAGATATTTATCCAGATTTTCAGCCGAATCATTAATTATTTCATGGTTGGCATCACAGCCAGACATTAACTTATAAACACTTTCAAGCCTATTTTTAGCCATAGAAATATAATCTTTATTTATTTCGAACCCTATTGTTTTATGTCCTTTGTTTTGTGCACCAATCAGAGTGCTTCCACTCCCCATAAATGGATCTAGGATAACTTGCTTTTTAGAATTGGTAAAAATGTCAATCAGTCTTTCAACTAACATTATGGGAAACATTGCTGGATGTTTAAGCGATAATTCTTCTCCGTTTTTTTTAATATCCCTCCATATGCTGAAAGAATACTGAAGCCATTCTTTCCCATTTAACTTGTTTAAACGCTCTGCCATTTGAATCATCCTTCGGCGATCTTAGCAAAATATAATTTCTCATATACGGTTCTGCGGTCTGAGTCATCCTGATTAATACTTCTATACCGCCGGTGCTGTATTTTAAATATCTCTACCTTGCATCTTTTTGATAAAATATTCATAATCTCTTTTTCTGACATCAACCCCTCATCGTTATAACTCATTAATATAAATTTTGTTTTAGCGTTTTCAATAATATTGGTAAAAGCATTCAAAACTGAATTTTTTTGACAAAAATCTGATTTTTGATTTTCATAAGAACGCATTCCAGTTTTACCATAAATTTTTGGTTTTTCATTAAACCATCCCTCAGCAATTAACTCTAAAAGAAAGTAATTAGGTGCGTATTGTCTGGTATTGTAAGGAGGGTCTAAGTATAAAATGTCAGAATGTATCTTCTTGATTAACTCATTAGCATTTTCTTTAAAGGCTTTATTATTCCTCTTGCTCTTAGAAATGTCAGGAACTTGTAACCTGATTGATTTAAGTGCGCGTGGGTCCCAATGTTTCAGATAGGCAGCATAGTTACCTGATATATTAGCAACATAAGGAATTGCTTCAATAAGTGCGGTAAGCAATATATAAAATTCATCTTCACTAATGAGTTTGCTGTCTTTCCATTCTTGAATCTCTGTCCTGATTGCGTCTATCTTCATTCCATTATCATCTGTAAAATACATCCTTGGAGAGTCAAGATTTTTTGTGCCATCTGGGCAGTAATTTCTATAAATAAATCCTTTGAGAGGTTTTAATTTGTTTAGGTATTCAATAATTTTGTTTATATTATCCACTGAACCATTAACACCTGTTACAATCCCATGTAATCCTTCAAAAAGAGGATAATCGTTATTTTTTATGTAAGTGCGGGCAAGGGAATAAGAAAATTCTAAAAAATCATTTGCATAAACAGTGTAACCTTTTTGCTTAAAATATCTGGCAACTGTTGTTGTTCCAGAAAACAAATCACAAAAAACAGCACCGGAATTAATTCCAGTTTTTGCCACCCCTTCACTCAAGAAATCAAGTAATTTACTTTTACAGCCATAATAACGCATTTTATAGCCTCTAAATCTTTCTTATTACACCCTCTACCTTCCCAACAATCATAATGTTTTTATCTGCTGGATCAACGATAATTGGTTTCATTGCATCATTTTCTGGCTGTAATTTAATTTTGCCTTTATCTTTATAGAATCTCTTAACAGTTGCTTCGTCTTCAATAAGGGCGATAACCATCTCTCCTTGTTCCACTATCGGCTGTTGGCGAACTAATACAAAATCTCCATCAAAAATGCCTGCATTAACCATACTTGAACCTTTAACTCTTAAGGCAAAAACCTTGTCTGGATTCTTAATAAGTAAACTATCAACGGTTAGAGTGCCGTCTATATTTTCTTCCGCTAAAAGCGGCAACCCTGCTGAAACCCTACCAATAATAGGAACTTCTACTTTGTTATTCTTGCTATCTCCTATATTGTTTTCTATCCAGCGGTCTATAGCATCTTTTTTAAATCTCCATTGATTTCTTACCTTAAAAGCTGGGAGTTGTTTGGATTTGACCATACGGTAAACCGTTCTTTGATCTACTTTTAAATATTCTGCCACTTCTTGCAAGGTTAAAATATCGCTATTCATACTAAACCACCTTATTATAAAATAGTCGCATATTATCAGCAGTTGTCAGTTGTTGTCAATAATAGTCCAATATTGTCAATTTGTCAAGTCTTTTATTTAAATTTTTTTCAAGGAATCAAGCCGTCTCTTTTTCCCTGCATTATGCTTTCTGGCATACTCCACCATTTTTCCACTTTCATGTCTTCTGAAATCGCATTCGCTGCGATGTAGCCGCCGCCCGCCGTTATCATTCCGCCGGGATATGTGCTCGCTCCGCAGAGGTATAGATTTTTTATCGGTGTCCGAGTGGTGGAACACAGGTCGCTCGGGCGGAAATATCCCATCTGCAAGGCGTTGTATTCGCCGTGCTTGATAGAGCCGTGCTCCATCGTGGTAAGTTTGCGCTCTATATCAAGCGGCGAGTAGGCGTATTTGAGCACTAATTTCAGCGGCTCAACGAGATGTGCTTCAAGGGTTTTCAAGCATTTCTCGGTGTATTCTTCCTTGATTGCGTCCCAGTTCTGTTTGCCGTTTATCGTGTAAGGTGCGAAATTTTCCCAGCATAAGATGTGCATTCCTGCGGGCGCCGCCGAGCGGTCATAGGCGGTCGTGCAGGTTGCATGCCCGCTGATTTTCGTCGGCAGGATGCCGCTTTCCGCCGCTGCTGCGCCGTCAACTACATCCTTCTCGGTCTCATATCCCATTATAGAGATCAGCGCGCGGTTCACATCATCATTCATCTCTGATGCTGCGTGTCGTGGCATACTGCGCACAAGAAGATGGAGTCCGAACAGGCTGCGTTTCTCCCAGTGCCAGTTCTGCGCAGTATGAGCCAGCGGTTGCGAGAGATATTCTTTTCCGATGAGACGCAGAAAAGTCTGCGGCGGCGGCAGACAACTGACAACAACGCGTGCGGTGATTTCAGAGCCGTCGGCAAGGGCAATGCCTGTGGCAGCACCGTTGTTCATTAAGATTTTCACAACTTCCGCGTTATCAAGAATGTCGCCCCCGTTTCTGATGATAATGCGCGCAAGCGCAGATGAAAGCCTGTGCGAACCGCCTTTCAGGAGGGCGGCGTTCGTCATCCTGTAAATGTAAAGCGGCACCATATAGCCAAGCCCGCCGACATACGGCGCAATGCCCCACATTATCGCAAGATACAGAAGTGCTGCTCGGATTTGGGGATTTTTGAAGCCGTAATGGTCAAGAATTTCTATCGGCGACATCTCCGAGATCGCCGCCAGTCGTCTCCCGAGTTCGGATCGGTTCAGCATTATCAGGTATTCCACAGGCGGTATGGGCGGGACATAGGTTGCCGGTATCAGGATACGGTCGCACATCTCTGTGAAATCCTTCATCATCGTTTGGTAGGCTTTTGCATCGTCAGGCGAGACAGCGCCGAGCGATTCCGCTGTTTTTTCCACATCCGAATACAATACTATCGTCCTGCCGGATGGAGTAACGAACGCCGTCTGGACATCAGGCGTGATGTATTTAACGCCTTCATCTGCTAAATTGAAATCTGTGTATGGCGGCATCAGGTCCGAGAGAAGATGATAGGTAGCGTGCAGGTTGAAGCGGGCGCCGCAGAAATCCTCCGTTGTCAAGCCGCCGCCGGTCTCGTGTCGCCGTTCAGCAACTAACACGGAAAGCCCCGCGCGGGCAAGATATGCGCCGCAGGTCAGCCCGTTCGGTCCGCCTCCGATGATTATTACATCATAATCCATTTATTTTTGTTTCTTCCGTGTTTCCACTTTTCCGTGCTTCCGTGGTTTAATTAAAAATATTTCGCCAGAAATTTCTGCCACCACTTGAGCGGTCTTGCACGCCACCAGTCATTTTCCCGGATGTTCATATCCTCTGCCACAGCGTCCGCCGTTATGTAGCCCGCACCTAAAAAGGTCGTGCCCGGCGGCCAGATGGAGTTGCTGATATACAATCCCTCAATCGGCGTGCGCGGCGCGGTAACTTCACCCGCAAAAGGTCGCTCAAGGTAAGTTTGCCCGGGACAGACGCTGCCGCCGATCCAGTTGCCCTTAACGGCAGAGGGGTTCCTGCGGAATATGTCCAGCGGCGTGTAAGGGAATTTTGCAAGGATGTTCTCCTTGAATCCCGGAGCAAATTCTTCCCAGCGCTCGGTGATCCTGTCAAGCAGACCGTGTTTAATCTCGTCCCATTTATCGGGACCGCCCTCTCTTCGCAGATCAAAAGGCACATCAAGCCAAGCGAAGGCAGTGTGGGAGTCTTGCGGCGCCTGCGTCGGGTCGGCAAGAGAAGGGACAAACCAGTTGACCATGACCTTCTCATGCAATTTGCCTGCGATAAATGCCATTGAAAATTCTTCCATATCTTTCATTGTTTCTGCGCCGAAATAGCCCATGAAGCATTTCTGGATGCCGTTGTCGTAACTGGATGCCTTCCACTGCGGGGCTGATTTCAAGGCATAGTGCGCGCCGAAGAGTATCTGTTCATCGTAGCGGAATAACTTTATCCGCGTCACCAAATGTGATGGAAGATGTTCTTCGCCCACCAACTGAAGAAAGGTCGGCTGCGCGGTGAGATTGCTGATGACGGCGCGGCGTGCGGTGAAGTGCCTTTCATCGCATACGGCATCGTCTGAAAGAATGACACCAGTCGCCCTGCCGCCTTCAATTATGATCTTCTCAACGGGGCAGGATTGCATGATAGTTCCGCCATGCCGCAGCAGGCAGCGCGCAAGCGCGTGAGGGAGCATGTGACTGCCGCCGCGCAACTGGTGGCAGGCATAAATGGGACCAAGGCTCAACACCATCAGCGCGCCGAGCGAGCCGACCATTCGGTTCCATGGCGGCAGCCCGCTGATCCACTGAAGCGATGCGATCATCACCTTTATGCGCTCGTTTTCAAAAAGGCAATCAAGCAGTTCAAAACCGTTCATATCAAGAATATCTTTCGGCAGCATCTTAACGCTGTTCAGCAATTCAAGTGCGCGGTTGAAATTCTGCGGCGACGGCACACGGTAAATTATTATTTCAATCAGTTCAGGTATCAGAGGCGCAAGCGCGCCTGCAAGTTGGAGAAAGGTTGCGGCGTCTTTTTGCGAGAATCGGTTCCAGTTGGCGTAAGTTTTTTGAACATCATAAGTATGAATCAGCAGACAGCCGCCATCGCTGAACGGGTAAGCATAAGAGTAATCAGTGATGTCAGGCTGAAAGCCGAACTTTTCAAGTTCAAGGTCTTCCACCACAGGGCTGCAAGCGGTGATGATCCATGTGGCGTGCAGGTTGTGGCGGAAGCCGGGGATGGTAACCTCTTCTGTGGAGCAGTGCGCGCCGACTTCATCTCTGCGTTCAAGCACCAGCACATCAAGTCCTGTTCGGGCAAGGTATGCGGCAGCGGTGAGACCATTCACGCCGCCGCCGACAACGATGATGTCGTATTCTGTTTTCATTGCGTTTTAATCTTTCTTAGGACGAACCGCCTGAAAATAAACGACATGGAAGCCCTTATGTTCCGCAGAAACAAAAGAATGATGCTTGAATTCAGCGCAATGTTAAGCAAGCCGGGCACATCGTTTTTCGTCATTGTGATGCGGAAATCCCAGTAAACGGGATCTGTGATGATGCCCTTTATATATATTTTTTCGCCTTCTGCTGATTTTTCCTTTTCAATGCGGTATTTCTCAAAATCAAGTATGAGTTCTATATCGCCAAGTCCTTTAGACCATACTTTCATTTCAGGTGAACCTCCGATGGGTTATTACTTTGAGCATTAAATGATTTTTTCATCGTTGTTCGGTTGCGGTTGCACGGCTCAAATCGGCAATCGTCTGTCGTTAATCGGACAAAAAAGAGACGAAAGACGCGATACGAACAACGATTCAAGCAGCGCAACCTCAACCGAGTAACAAAAACCATGAACCTTCATACAACTACAGGATATTCTGAAGGTTTGCATTTAAATTTGCACAAGTTCAGTGATTATCTTAAGTATCCGGACACTGTATGGTTTCATCGGAACGGTTACTGCACTTCTACCTTCAAATCGTGTCTGGTCAAAAACATCAACAAAGGTTTCGCCGTCAGTAGTGGTTATTGCCGGGCTTAATTCGTTCTTTGTGGGATTTGCTATGAAAAGTATTTTCTCATTGCCCCTGATGTGAAGCCGGGTCTCAATCAGCGGGTCGTCAGGCAGATAGGGTCGCTTCAGTCCACAAGCGGCACACAATTTTTTCATTATTGAAGCAAGGACAGGGGATTGCTCTATCCCGCTGTATTCGGGAAAAATAAAACCAAAATGGATTAATTTTCCTTTTTCCATCGCGCGCACATAAGCGATGGCTTTGCCGTCAACTTCAAGAAACGGCTTGGCGTCAAACATGTCCGCATCCTCAAGCAATATACCATTGTAATTTATTTCCGGAACCGTCCCGACGGGATGATACATGTATGATGATAGTTTTGAATTTTCCCTGAAAAACTCATCGTAAACCGGGATGCGCGGACCGACCACGAGCGTGCCACCCTTGAGCGCGTAGATGATGAGTTTTTTCTGCAATGCGAGGTTCATAAATTCAAACGATGGCGTGATGACCATGCGGTATTGCTCAAGAGCGGTTTCATCAATGCCGGAGTCGGTGAGGGACAGCGGGATGCCCGTCTGGCTGAAGCCGAAGATAAATGCTCTGCGCTGGCGCTGATAGGAGGTTTGCACACGGTCGCGCAGTCCGCTGATGGCGCGGGGATGTGAGAACCAGTGCGGCGGCATGCCCGCTGCCTCGTAGGGCAGGGGAGTAATGAGCGAAGCGGCGAGTTGCAGCCGCTCATATTCGCGCGGCGACAGGAGCGCAGCCTCGCACACCATCTTGTATTCATGGAAATCAGACTCGTGCAGGAAGCGCAGGAAATCTTTGTAAAATGTGAAATACTTCTCACGGATTCTGCCGCGCCGTGTTACAGGCGAGCCATACCATCGCTCACGCTCAACGATCATATAAAAATTCACCGCTTTTGCGCCGTTCATAAAAATTGCGGGGGTTGTAAGTTTCTGATCTTCAAGGAAAAGCGGCTGCCACCACGGAAAAATGCCCGAGGCGAATTCGGGGAAAAACGGCAGGCGGCTCGTTGCCGATAGAAAGAGCGCTGCCTCTTTGATGTGATGATACTGCCGTCGTGAGCAATACAAATCAAGCCCCTGCACATCTATATATTTTTCCGTCTCCTTGACATTGTAAGGCGTTACAGGGTAGTTAGTCGGGTAATTGTGGAAATAGAACACGCCTGTGATGGCGCGGCTGCGCAGCATGTGGGCGATGCGGTTGATGCCGTAGATGAGGTAATATTCCTTATATTCCAGCCAGTCCAGTTGGAACGGGAGATCGCGGACTGATTCGGGCGCAAACTCGCGCGGCGGCGTAATGTCCGAAAAGGAAGAATACTTGCGGTTATAGGTCTTGTTGAGTTCGCTTACATCCTCGTATTTATGCTGCAAAAACTGGCGGTATAATCTGATTGAGGCGACAGAGTAATCGTGGTCGTAAGGCTGGATACGAAAGAAAAAGGACAACTCGTTGTCAGCCTGAACGCCGACAATCGGTCCGTCAGGATACAAATGTTCTTTAAGGATCGGGCACAGCGCATCAAAATAGAGCGCCACTTCCTCATAGAAGCGTTCGGATGCGTAGCCCGGCGCAGGGAACATGCGGGGCGGCGCGGGGATTATAACCGGTGCGCCGTCGGGGTTGCGCGATAAAATCTCCTGTAGAGCGAAAATTCTTTTCGGATAACCGAAATAAGTGATCTCTGCATTGATGTGCGGACCCGGGCGGACGAGGACAAAGAGACCTTTTTTGCGGCACAGCGACAGAAAGCGTGCGATGTCGTTTGCGTGGGATCGGCTGCCGAAGTCGTAATTGCCGCGCGCGGTTTCGTGGACACTCCATGGGATATAGGTGCAGATGAACTTAAAGCCCATATCTACGACACGCTCCAGCGCCCGTCCCCACGCCTGAGGCGCAACCCGCCAGTAGTGCATGTCGCCTGAATAGAGGGGATAAACTTTACCGCCTATCTCCAGCCCGTTTGCCCTAACTTGAACACGATTCGTCGTCTCATTCATATTGAAAATCGTCAAAAGTCTATCCTAATTGCCCGTGATTTGCAAATTCACGGTAGGGGCGGGTTTCAAATCCGCCCCTACAGTTTTTCATTAATATTTTTTAGGGCACGATAAATCGTGCCCCTACATCCGTGTAAATCCGTGTTTATCCGTGCCTAAAAAATCTGCACAAACTACACAAATTTAATGAAATTTGCACGATTTGTATTTTTTCGTAGAATTATTGAACATGTCGTTTTAAACGGGGGAGCGCGTTAAAGATGAAATTAGGTTGCTGTTCCTGGTCATATCACCGCGAGTTTGAGGCGAAGCGGATGAATATCTTTGATTTTATGGGAGTCTGCGCTGCGGAACTCAAGGTTGACGGCGTTGAGATCACGGGCGATCACCTTGACAGCCTCGGCGAAGATTATCTGCGCGCGGTAACCCGAACAGCGGTTGACCTGCATCTCACAATATCAGCCATTACGATGTCAAACGATTTCGGTCTCCCGACCGAGACAGAGCGTGACCGCGAACTTGAGAAAGTGGAGCGGGCGGTTGCAGCCGCGAAAGAGATCGGCGCGCCGATTCTGCGCATTTTTGCCGGTTGGCCCACAGAAAACAAAAACAAGGAATGGGACGAGATGGTGCGGTGTATGAAAATAGCCTGCCTTCTGGCGGAGCGTGAGGGCGTCGTCCTCGCCGTTGAGAACCACAACAGCGGCGGCTTCATCCAGACCGCAGCCGATGTCCACCGCCTTATAAAGGATGTGGATTCCGAGTGGCTCCGCCTTAACCTTGACACAGGCAACTACCTTGACGGCTTTGAGTCAATAGAGAAGACGCTTATATATGCAGTTCATATCCATGCAAAGATGCTTGACATTGCCGCTGACGGCACAGACACCACAACCGATTATGCTGATTTCTTTAGTTTGCTCTCAAGTATAAATTACCGTAGTTTTATTTCGCTTGAATACGAAGGTGAGGAAGACGAGACCACCGCCGTCCCGCGGGGGATTGGATATTTAAAAAATCTGATAAAAGAGTATAAATATAGACAAGGTAAATATTGACAGATTAAATGAGAACCACTGATGAACACAGATGAACACAAATAGACAAGAATTGTTGCTTGAACATGAGACACATCAGATCATCGGTTGTGCAATG
>JBFMBQ010000191.1:0-5270 GCA_040755115.1 bacterium | reverse complement strand
GGTGGAATGATATTTCATAGCAGTGTTCACTATTGGTTTTCAAAAAATCAGTTATGAATATAGTGCGTTTGCTTTTATCCCATCGGATTGTTCGCCGGTGAATGACAGGGGAGGGGAGGCGGGCGTAGCCATCGTGTTCGCCGGTGAAGATTTGTTCGCTTCCCGATGTATCCCAGCGCAGGCATCGCGTGTGTGCATCCTGTTCAAGGCAAAAAAGCGAGCGTTTTATAAAGCGGTTCTGTTCTTCACCGTCAACGCAAACCGTGTTGTGCCAGCGGGTTGAGCGGAAGCGATTGCGCCATTCGGGGTAGGGTATGTAGATATAGGTGCCAGGGTCAACGATCACATCATGCCCGTTCATATTTAGTTCAAAAGAAAGTTTATCGTTGTGGGCGTGTCCGCCGTTGCCGTTCTGTCCGTTGAGACCGCAACTGATGAGGAGGTAAATTTCGTCATCGCGTATTAGATACCAGCCGGCGTCAGGGAAGGCGACAGGTAATTTTGGGACAGGTGATATATCCCACTCAGAATATTTATTAAATGCCTCAATTCCCATCAGCCACAGCAAATCTTCAGACGGCGGTGTGAGGTGAGTTTTCCACTCGCGGCGGCTAAAGAGGACAGCGCCGATAGGCATCAGATGGAGTCGGTCAGTCGGCGGGGCATCTGTGAAATTGAAGATACGACCACTATCATTATCGCCGATCTGCGGCACCTCGCCGTTTGGTTTGATGATCTGGTGTAAAAATTCATACATCTTTTCAAGGTGGTCCCAGAACCGCTGCGGAAGTTCCAGTCCGGCTTGCCTGCATGTGAGCGCTCCAAGGGTAAAAAGTTCCAGCGCCAGACAGTGATAGGTCGTGGAGGCTTCAAAATCAACACCATCAGGATACACCTGTTTTTCCATCTCCTCAATCAGTGCCTGGTGTCCTTTGTTCTGCCAGCGGCGGGATTCTTTGATGAAGGGGTAATAAGTTCCCAGGAAAAGCAGTCCGATGACATCGGACAGATAGTGATTGGAGCGCAGTTGTGGTGTCCCTTCAAGGTTGCGCAGGATGTGATACCCATGAAGATAAATCCCTATGATAAATTTTTTTATGAAATCTGAATTAACAGATGGCGAATTTTGAAAGAAGGCAAGGGCGAAAGTCCAGTTTATAGTGCGAAGTGCCAGTTCCATTGCGCATGACCAATTTATCCCGCGCGCGTAGGGATTGTTTTGCAGCCAGTTTTCAATATGTGAGACGAATTTCATCGGGTACCGCTCATCATCTGTTAAAAAGTATGCTTTGCCGAGCGGGATCAGGTGCTGAAAGCGCGAGATTTCCCATGGGATTTTTACATCAAGGGCTGGGATCTCATGGTATTTTATGTCTGTGTAGAAGGTATGTTTTGACCATTTCTGACCGCTCCTGTAATCTTTCTGCCACTCTATATCTTTTCCCAGATGCAACTTTTTGTTTTCAAGAACGGGGATGATATTATTGCTTATGTCTTCTGAAGAAATGATAGCGCCATTTTCGGAGGATGGGAAAAATTGAGAATAAGTATCTTTTAAAAAATCTTTTGTTATATTCCAATTAAACAATGGTGCAGCAGTAATTAAAGATTTATTTAACTTTCTGTCAAGGAGAAAATCAAAGTAGAAATTATATAAAAAAGCATTTTTCGTGAACGCAAACTGGATTTTTTTTATGTTTCTTTTTATTAAAATCCAGATGCGTTTCAGAAGGATTTTTATGAAAGCAGGGGGTAGATTGGAAAATTTCTTCCCTTTCTGTTTAATCATCCCGGTTTTTATCCCGCATTTTTAATGTTCGTTGTATTATAATACCGCACTGGCTATAATCAAATTTCAGTATAAACTGGTTTTGTGCAATTTCTGGGATTGTTTCCCTTTGCTCGTAATGACGGAAGGGAACACAGCGTGTTATTGTTCGGGAGCGAAGCGACCGAAGCAATCTCATCTATAAAAAATGCGCAATTCCAGTATAAATTTAAATTTATTTTACAGGAACTTGCAGCGGATATTTCAAAGAATCAATAATACGGTCTGGAAAATCTTTTTCGTCGTTCTTGAGATTACTATTGAGAAATTCGGCGCAAGAAGGCGTGGAACTTATTTTCATGGGAGAGTATTTCGCAGCGTTCTGGCAGATGCGAAAAGGCACTTGAAAATGATGTCGGATCCCGCTGTTCCACGCCTTAAATTATTCACGGGTGAATTTAGAAGCGTTTATTTGAAAGACCTTTTTGATGTAACATACCCGATAAAAGAGACGATAGAGCATCTCAGAGGAGTAATGGAGTGGTTGAGATTCGCGTGCAAGGTCTGGTGCGATGAAGGCTGCGCAGCAGGCTACACTATACTTCAAGGCGGCAAATGGCTTTCCCCTTATCCTGAAACAACGGGGTATATAATTCCCACAATCTGGGATTGGGCTAAAATTGCAGATGATGGACAGGACTGGAAGGAACTGGCACGCAAACTATCCTTATGGGAAGTTGAAATCCAATTTCCCAGCGGTGCGGTCAGGCAGTATTACTATGATAAGACCGCAAAAGATGAATCATCACCAGCGGTTTTTAACACCGGAATGGTTATTTTCGGTCTGGTGAGGGCATACAAGGAGACAGGAGAAAAAGTTTTTTACGATGCCGCTGTCCGTGCGGGAGACTGGCTTGTGAATATGCAGGACGATGATGGGGTGTGGCGGCGCGGTGATTCAACGATGCCCACGAATCCGCTGAGGACATACCATACACGGGTCGCATGGAGTCTTGCCGAATTATGGAGAGAATCAGACGATGAAAAATACAAAGAGGCTGCGAGGAGAAATTTAAACTGGGCACTTACCAGACAGAGGGAAAACGGATTTTTTGACGGCGCCAAATTTCATATAGATGAAAACCCGCTCACACACACCATAGCATACACGATAGAGGGATTACTTGGGGCAGGTTTTAT
The DNA here is from genome assembly GCA_040755115.1 of bacterium. GTDB lineage: Bacteria > UBP15 > UBA6099 > UBA6099 > JBFMBQ01 > JBFMBQ01. Next base: position 2,302 of record JBFMBQ010000191.1, on the reverse strand, counting down.
TTTTGGCGAGGAGCGTTATATAGAGGCAGCAGAGATGGCGGCGGAGAGCGCAATGCTTGCTTATGAAAGAATGCGGTTTTTCCCCGCAACTTTTGATGAAAATTGGCATTCTGATGATGGATATTCCTGCCTTACAGGCTGTGCGCAATTTTCCGTGATCTGGCAGAAGATTTACCAGCAGAATGCCGATGCCCGTTTTCTCAATGCCGCGCTCAAAATAAATGATTTTCTGAAGAGCACCCAGTGGCTTGATGCCCAAAAACCTGAAATTCGCGGCGCTGTCAAGGGGTCTCACCCAATTTACGGTCAATATCGCGGAAAATATACTGATTATTCAAAATTCAATTATGTGAACTGGGCGGCGAAGTTTTTTGCAGACGCACTGATGCTTGAGATTCAGAATCTTGAAAGACTCGGGGTAAAATGAAAATGAGGATCTTTGTGTTCGGGTCTTTTATGCAGCCTTCGGCACATCTTGTGCGCCTGAACTCGTTCGTCAGGCGATTTCAGGATAATAATGTTCAACTTACTGGTGTAATTACCCGAACACTTCCGCTGAAAAACCGAGTAGGAACATATTTTAACCCACGAAGAACCTTGCGCCTGATGTATAGAACAGTTCACAAAAAGAAGACACAAAACGATGATTTGCCGGTGTATTTTGTCAAAGATTTCAGCAGCAAAGAATCAATAGAGAAGATTAGGTCATTCAAACCGGATTTAATGGTATTCATTGGGGGCAGGGAGATACTGAAACCTCATTTGCTTGAGATTCCAACAATAGGCACGCTTGGCGGGCATTTTGGCAAACTCCCGGAGATGCGCGGGATGAATGTAACGGAGTGGGCGTTATTCCACAGTAAAAATCCTGCGGTAAGTATTCAGTTTATAGATGCGGGCGTTGATACTGGAGACATCGTTTTTGTTCGGCAAATTCCAATTGAAAGGGACGACACGATAAAAAGTCTTCGTGAAAAGAGCAATCTCTTGTGTCAGCAATTGCTTGTTGATGCGACAAAACTTGTGTTAGAGGGGAAATGTCCGCGCCAGCACCAGAAGCCTGAAGAAGGAAAGCAATATTTCACGATGCATCACAGGTTAATAGAAATTGCACAAAGGAACTTGAGTAAGATGCAGTGAGGGAATAAAAATAAAAATTCAGTTGTTTTATAGTGTGATGTGTTATAATTATAAAAGTGCAATCTGTTAATTTTAACGCGGGTTGAAGGGGGGCGCGGGTGAGTTGAAGAACATTATCTGGCTTTTATTGATAGCGCTTGCTGTATTTATATCAAGCTGCTCAAAACACTCCAAGTTAGAGGAATTAAGGCAGTTTCCTGTTGATGATCTTGAAGGAATCGTCGCGCGCGTCGGTGTATCGCTGGATCCGGATACATCTGCCGATGGGAACGGCTCGCTCCGAATTGATGTCGGCGACACAACGACCGTGCCGCTTTATGAATTAAAAAACATGGAACTGGAAAATGCAAAGGTTGTTTATCGGGCGAAAGTAAAAACGGAGAATGTGATCGGGCGTGCGTACCTTGAGATGGTTTGCGGTCTTATGGGGGAGGAAGAGTATTTTTCCCGTGGGCTTCAATACGCGCTGACCGGCACGACGGACTGGACGATACTTGAGACGCCGTTCGCATTTGAGACGGGGCAGATGTCTTCATATTTCAAACTGAATCTGGTGATAGAGGGCAGCGGGACGGTCTGGGTTGATGACATCAGGTTGCTGAAAGGCACTATTAAGTAACTAATACCTGATTTGAGCGATTCTATCTATGATATGGTTTCACTCATTGGGTGATTAACATAATAATTTCAAAGATCAAAGTCTAAATGTCAAATGAATTTCAAAGATCAAATGACAAATTCGGGTAAGACAGTAGATGGTAGAAGTAAGATGATCTTTGATCGTCTCCCTTCTTCCGTCTTCCGTTTCCCGTCTTGTGAACTTTGACATTTGACATTGATTTGAACTTTGACATTTTTATTTTGTCATTTATGTGAACTGATTTCCCTTTATCAAAAATCGCTCAATTTAGTTATTATTCCCCTCCGCCTTCAATAATTCAACTTTCTTTTCAACAATTTCGCTGTACATTTTTGTCCTGTCTTTCGCCTGCACGGTGAAATGATATGTCCCTGCCGGAACCAGATCGTCAGGAAGTGAAAAACCCCCTTCAACGATCCCCTGAGAATCAGGCAGCATGGAAACAGTAATGCCTATTTCCTGTATATTTATAAGTATCTGCTGGAGGTCTCTGTCGGGGTCAGTGGCTTGCACTTCAAAACG
>JBFMBQ010000190.1:0-5731 GCA_040755115.1 bacterium | reverse complement strand
ATACCTTTCAGCCATTATCACTCCGATAGGAATGATGTTGCTTACCGGCAGCAAAAACAATAAAAACCAGACCAAGCCGAAGAGCGCATCGCGAAACTTAAAATATAAAAGAAGCACCAGAAACAGAAGAAAGATGGCGAAAAGGCAACCCCAAATCCCGTAAGAAATATCGGACGGCATATATTGAACGCACTGTTTAACAGGAAAAATCAGCAGTTTGAAATACTGAAGCAGCGCAGACGCCGCAAGATTCATCGTCTGGATGAAACTCCGCCCGTGATAGACCCAGTGCTCCGATGGGTTGCGGAACAGAAACAACCGAAAAACAAGATACATGACAGCAGCGGCAGCATAAACAGAAATAACATACAACCTTCGTCCTTTGCCTCCACTTGCCGGCGGCACACACAGTTCAATCATTAAAACAACTGCCGGCAGCACAACCGCAGTCTCTTTTGAAAACACAGCAAGAAAAAAACAGACAAGTGAAAATACAATCCGCTTCCATTCTGTGAATTTTTCCCTGCGCGCGCTTAAATAAAAATTAAGTGAAAGAAGAACGAACAGCAGGCAGAGAATATCCTCGCGGAATGTTATGCCCGCCACCGCCTCGGAGTGAGCAGGATGCACGGCGAACAGAACGGCGGCAACGAAAGCGGCATCATATCTGCCCGACAATCGGCGGGCAAAAATAAAGAGCAGCAGAACATTCAAAAAATGAAAAACTATATTCGTGATATGAAATCCTCTCGGATTCAAGCCCCAGAGCGCGAAATCAACAAAATAAGTGAGCGTGCAGACCGGGCGGTAAGTCAATTCGCGAAAGACCGAGTAATAACTCTTCTGAACAAGATGATGCAGATGCGCAGGATGCTTTATGTATGGATTGTCCCTGACAAGCATGAGGTCATCCCAGAGGAAATCGCCGGGGATAGTGTTCAGATACACCAGCGCTGCAAGCAGACATGCCGCCGCGCACAACATCCATTTCCACATTTTTTCATTCCGCATTCCGCACTCCGCGTTCCGCAATTAAGTTATCGTTGCCTTTCATTTTTCCCGTCGCGCGCCCTTTCAAGCGCATCCGAAAGTTCCCTTATCTCCTCTGAATCGGGAAACTTCTCCCTGCCTTCCTTCAACACCTTATCTGCGCCGTCATATTTTTTTGTCATTAAATACAGTGCGCCGAGACTCACATAAACGCGGGCATCATCGGAGCCTGTGCGGATTGCATCGCTGAAATTCCGCTCAGCCTCTTCATACTTGCCCATCTTTACATGCGTGATGCCGAGCGCGTAATGTGCTTCAGGGAAAGATGGTTTCAGGCGCACCGACGCCAAAAGTTCTGATGCGGCGCCCGTCAGTTTGCCGTTCTGCCGCAATGCGACACCGAGGTAATATTTTACCTGCGGTTGATCGCCGGTGGGTATTATAGTTGCTACAGTATGGTATGATGCAAATAACACAGGTACAACTATGGCGATGGAAAGCCGATATATAAACCATTTTTCTTTTCCTATCATTCTTGTAAAAATGTGATAGGACACAATTGCAATTAATATAAAAAATAATAATGGATCATTAAGAAAATCAAATATGGTTTTTGGCATATAACCTTTACCCAGTAGCGCAAGAGAATATTCCATCACAGGGTGCCGCACGACTGCCGGCGCCTGCGGCTCAACGGCATTTAGAATCGTATTGTAAACCACAGAAAACAGACAGACAGATACTAATAAATGTCTCCCGGTTTTTGCCATCTGTCCCCACAAGACAGCAATCGGAATGACCATGAATGGCAGGCAGCCTGTGAGAAACCTCGGGCCCGGCGCAAACCCGCCCCACGGCTCGTAATAAGAGGAAACGATCAGAAGCCGCACGCAGACGATTGACAGGCACAGCGAGCCGACCATCCGCTGCCAATCTTTACGGCGCAGCATTATTGCAAATCCCGGCACCGAAAACAGGAGAAACGGTGCGCCCCAGAACAATCCGCGTTCAGGCAGGAAAAGAAGCCGGAACAATGCCGAAAGTTTCGGATAGGTTACGCCCGCCAGTCCTGCCCCCATACCCTCACGATAATACTCGTGCGCCTCAAAAAAATATCCAATCGCAAACGGACTGCCGAATGAAACTGTGTTGTAGAGCAATAAGACACCCACCGGGAACATACCGCCCAAAAGCAACCAGACTATCGCCGCACGCGGCTTTAACTTAATGAAAACAAAGAGCAGAATGATCGCCGCAGATACGGCAGATGGAAATTCGCTGATCGCCGCCCAGCCGAAAAGCAAACCGCTTAAAAACAACTTTGAGTTTTGTATTTTGAATTTTGAATTTTTTTCATCTCCCTCTGAACCCTGAACCCTAAACCCTGAATCCTGAATAAAGATCGGCATCAAAACCACAAAACCAATAAGTATAAGAACAGTTGCAAACTGATGGTCAAGAAAGAGGGTTGAATAACTGAACGCCATAGTGCCGAGCGCGTAAGATATTGTCAGCATAAAAGCGGATAGAACAGATGAAATTGGAACAAGTATATATTTAAAAAGCAACACCGCAGTGAATGCGGATGGTATTGATATTACAACAAGTATTAAAAAGTATTGAAGTGAAATGTTGTCGGGATGAAACAGTTGCGGTCTGACAAAGAATTTTGCCGCCGCAAGCACGGGCACGGCGGCGATGGAAAGTCCGGGCGCTTTGTCGCAGTAGTAGTGCCCGTCCCGATAAGCCTTGTCCAGTGTGTTGCGGTGATAGGCATCAATCCGGGTCGTGCGATGCACAGGCAGGGAATAAGCGAGGTCAAGTCTTGTCGCAGCATTATCGTAAATTACAGGATGAACAAAATAGCCGTAAAAAAACAAAAGGAGCAAGAAGATAAAATAAAAATACCCACGAAGGGCACGAAGAGAAATATTTAATTTGTTATTTTTGTTATTTTCGTGAATTTCGCGGCTCATTTTTTGAATTTACCGTCTCATTTCGTTTTTTCTGCTTCTTTAATGCAGCGACGCATATCATCCATCCTGCCGAGCCGCCTGTAGATTTCCGCCATATTTTCCCACACGATCGGACTTGTCGGGTCTAACCGCGCCGCCCTTTCAAGCATGCGCAGGGCAGAAAAATTGTCGCCGAGTTGCTTATAAGCAACACCTAAACTCCCATAAGCCTCTGCCCATTCAGGGGCAAATTCAATCGCTTTCTTAAAATGATACACCGCCTGCACGAGCGATTCTCTGTTTTTACCGTATTTCAGGTGCATATTCCCCGTAACATAATGTGAGCGCGGGTTCTGTGGTTCGCGCTGAACGGCTTTCTCAAGGACTTCAAATCCCTCTTCGGATTTTCCGTCCTCTGCCAACGATGCGGCAAGGTTGTAATATGAAGCAAGAAAATCCGGCTTCGCGCTTAAACTTTCCCGAAACCACCCGACCGCCTTCCGCGCCTCGCCCGTCATCCTGTAGGCAAGACCGATGTTGAAATACAATTTTCCCGCCTCAATCGGCGCCTCCGGTGAGGCGCATTCGTAAGCCTTCCGGTATTCACCGATGGCAGCCGAGTAGTTCCCCTCGCTGAGATATGCGTTTCCAAGGTTATGATGTGCTTTTGCGCTGCGCGGCGCACACCGCACTGTGTCCTGCCACAGACTGCGATCACTTTGCCATACATTATTTCTGTGAACTGTTCCAAAAACAAGAACACCGAGCAACAAAATTGTTACGCACATTTTTAACACGCCAGGCAAGCGCGCCCGCTCATACAAATATCCTGCCGCAAGGCATAGCGAGAATGACGGGATATAAAGGTATCTCTCCGCCATGATCGCGCCGAAGGGTATGAGATTGGATACAGGAAGGAGCGAAACCGGCAAAAACAGGAACGCAAAACTCAAAACCGGAGTGCGCCGCGCCATAGAAACGGAGAATACAAGCAGCGCAGCAAGCAGCAGCAAGCCGGCAAGCGTTTGCGGATTGGCGATAGAACCGGAAAACGGAACGACATAATCCGCACACAGGTGGATCGGCAGAACTAAAAGGCGCATATAGATAAGGAACGCATGAGCCATCGTGAACATCGCCGTTGAAAATGAGCCGCCCGGATAAGATGTTTCCCCTTCAACATTACGCAGCGGACCCCAGCGGAGGGCTAAGAAAAGGAGCACTACAGTTGAATAAGCGAGCGCGGACGGAATGGAGCGGCGGATGCGCATCGCCATAGATTTTTCCTCATTGAAAAGGAAATTGTAAAGAAAAACTATGATCGGAAATGACGCCGCCATCTCTTTTGAGAACATCGCAAGAACGAGAGAAACAAAAGAAAGCGCCGGCCACACATACCTGTAGGGCGGGGTCTCCGCACCCCGCCGATCAGCGGTCTCCGCACCCCGCCGACTGGCTCCAGATAATTGATGTAGATATAACGCAGCGAACAAAAACAGCGCGCATAGAAGTTCCTCGCGGTTGGAGACGAGTGTAACTGCTTCCGTGTGGACAGGGTGCGCCGCAAACAGCGCCCCTGCCGCCAGCCCGCCCCCTGTGCCTAAAAGTGATGCACTGATCAGATATACAAAAAACGAAGCGATAATGTGCCACTTCAGGTTCGCTAAATGCCAGCCGAGAGAATTAAAATGCGACATCTTGTAGCCCATCCATATAGAAAACGATGTAACGGGGCGGTATGTGCGCTCGCGAAACTGATGGAAATATTCACGGCTGAACAGGTATTTCCATGCACCGTATTGCGTAACAGCGCGGGTCTCAACGATCACCGCCTTGTCGTCATAAAGAAAAGGCACATGCAATGAATTCCAGTAAGAAACAATGCTGATAATTGAAATTATAAGAAATGGATATAAATAACTGATGCGGGTCTGGACTGATTTGTTATGCAGATCGGTGTTGATTCCCACTGATCAGAATATTACATCATCAATGCTGAACCACACAATAGGCTCTGGATAGCAGGGAATTGACGAAAGTTGATCTGGTTCGGCGGCAGGGGCGTCGGCGCCACTTGCGGCGGCTGAGAAGAGATAATAATTATTACCTCTTCTACGCAGGAATGCAATGTAGTTCCCATCCGGCGACCACACTGGGAACCGTTCGTCAGCGGCAGTAACCGCAACCGGTATTTTTTTGCCGCCGTCTGTTTCCACGATAAAAATATCTCCATGACCGGAAGCATGCGATGTGTATGCGATGCGCGTGCCGTCCGGCGACCAGACATATTCAGGCGCAATATTCCCCTTGGCGGTTAAAGGCGCAGCAACGCCGTCGGGGTAAGACATCATATACAGATCGTAATCATTGGAATTCCTGTAATTTGCGATGAAAAGGATGCGCCTGCCATCCGGCGACCACAGAGGGCGGGTTTCGTTCACACGGGAAGTGTGAGTGAGTTGCTTTCTTGAAGATTCGGGGAACTTTTCGGTGAGCTTGAGCGTAAAAATCTCCCAGTTGTTGCCTGTGTAACTCTGATAGGCAAGCATCCGTCCGTCCGGCGAGATGTCGGGATAGAACGCCTCGTTGTTTTTAAGTGTAATCTGCTTGAAATCCGCGCCAGAAGTCTTGCCGTGTATGATGAAGGTGCTTTTTTCCGCCCGCAGGGCATACAGCACGCCGCTGCCGCGCTTCATCCAGGCAGGCATAAATTCATTCCAGTGAAAAGCGGAAATCTGGCGTTCCTTTTTTGTCGTGAGATCATAAGTGTAAATATTCCAGTTGAA
>JBFMBQ010000189.1:0-2437 GCA_040755115.1 bacterium | reverse complement strand
AAAATTTAGATGGTTTTTTATTTACAAAGTCAAAACCTAAATCACCAGATTCATCAAGATATAAATAAAACATTTTTAATCCTATGCCGCTCTACAATACCTCGCTTTTTCATCTATCCATTTTTTTCATGCGTATGTTTTAATTTCTGTATAAAATCAGTGAAGGCAGATCATCTCAATTCTCAATTCAAGACCTGACCCCTTTCGCTCCTTGCTGTCCAATCAAAATCACTCCTTTGGAGTGCGGCATCGTCCTCATGTAGTAAGCAGGGAAAAGCGGTGATGAATCACCGCACTCCAAAATTTCCCCTTAAAAATTTGCTAATTTTATAAGTTAATTGACGATTGTCATCACATTCAATTTTTTTAGTGTTTATCATAATTTTATATCCCTGTTGCTAAATTTGATTGGACAGCAGTGTTACTAACTGGAATTTCAAGTTTTTTCAGCAGCGGCAGCGCCGGTATGATGTGCTTGTTCAGCCACACCGCTGCGCCTTTCAAACCCATCGCCACCGCCATCAGTTCGGAAAAGTAAAAAACGGGTATTCCCTGTTCAGGGTTCATGATGGAATTCTCCTGCCGCATATCCAGATTGGCGTGGCACATCGGGCAGGCGGTAACGATGGCATCGGCGCCGACGATATTCGCCATTTTCACAATTTTGCCCACGAGTTGTTCAACAATATCAGTTCGGGTAAGCGCATGCCCCGCGCCGCAGCATTCCGTTTTCATATTCCAGTTTATAGGGTCAGCACCGAGCGCACGCAGCAGCGTGTCCATAAAAACAGGGTTATCTGGATTGTCTGCTCCGGTTACTTTCGGCGGTCGCACCAAAAGGCAGCCGTAGTAACATACTACTTTCAGTCCTTTCAGGGGATGGACTATCTTTTTCTGGATCGCCTCAAGTCCGATGTCGTTCAGGAGAATATCCATAGAGTGGCGGACGGTAATTTTCCCCTCATAAGGTTCGGAAACGATTTCGCGCAGTTCGCGTCTAACGGCATCATCGTTGCGGAACTTGTATTCGGCGTTTTTCAGCCTGCTGAAGCAAGCGGCGCAGGGGACAGCCACATCGGCGCCCATTGCCTCTGCAATCGCAAGGTTGCGGAGCGGCAGCGCAAGCGCAAGGATGTGGTCAACGGCGTGAGCGGAACTTGCGCCGCAGCAGTTCCAGTCGGGCAACTCCGACAGTTCAACGCCGAGCGCACCGAACACAGCCTGCGTGGAGTGGTCGTATTCGGCAGCGGATGAGAGGAGCGAGCAGCCGGGATAGTAAGAATATCTGTTTCGGGGTTCGTAGATCGTAGTTCGGGGTTCGGGTTTTATTGCCGTTTTTACAGTCGCCATTTTTTAACCCTTAATCCTGTATCTTTAATTCTTAATCCTGTTTCCTTAATCCTGTAAATCCTGTCAAAATTAAGTCTTTTTCTTGATTTTATCAAATATTTTTCTTACAGCGGCGTTGTTGCGGATTTTCGGCAGATAGAGGCGCAGGCGGCGCTTTGAGAGCATTTTTCTGCCAAGTGCGATGTCCTGTGCGAAATTGCGTGTGCGCAGTTTGTAGTGTCCCAAAAGGAGCGGCTCGTGCAGACGTCCCCGTGCGCGGATGATGTTGTTGAAAATCTGATGGAAATACCTGATCTTTTTCTCAGCCTCGGCTGGCGCAGCGCCTTCCTTGAGTGCTATCTCTTTGAGCGCATCCATGACAGAGGCAACATCAATTTCCATCGGGCAGCGTGTTGTGCAGGTGTGGCAGGCGGCGCACAGCCAGATGGTTGATGATTTGAGTATTTCATCCTTCATCCCGAGCGTTGCCATGCGCATGATCTGGCTTGGGGTATAATCCATAAAGGCAGCGAAGGGGCAGCCGTTGGCGCATTTCAGGCATTGGTAGCAGCGGCTCAGGTTGGGGATGCCGAGTGCTTTGACCTTTCGTGTGAAATCGTTGTCAAAGGAGTCCTGAAGGATTTCATCTGATTTAGTTGTGGCTTCCGTTGCTCTCACCTCTGTTTATGAAATTGTTCACAAACATATCATAAAAATTAGAACTATGCAATACAAGTTTTTTTGTTGTTGATTGTAAGTTGGGAGAAGTTAAAAATAACCCTGACATTGAAAAAAATGAAAAGATAAACCGCAGAGACCGCAAGAAAGGCACAGAGAACGCAAAGGAGTAGGGGCGAACGGCTGTTCGCCCCTACTCTGCGAACTCTGTGTTCTCTGTGGCAAATTTACGCAAACATTAGAAGCAAGATGTGAGATGATCGTCTCACATCTCCTGTCTCACATTTCACCTTTCCGCGATCCGAAATGCGCCATTTTCATATTTTATCAGGAAATGCGGCGGTAGATAGGTGAACTTGACGGTTGTAACACTGGCGACTTTTTTTATTCCGAAGTCAAAAAGTGAGCCTTTCTTTTCAACTGCGATGCG
>JBFMBQ010000188.1:0-3172 GCA_040755115.1 bacterium | reverse complement strand
GGCAGACTCGCAGGTGGTATTGCGCATGATTTCAATAATTATCTTGGAGTTATAATAGGCTACAGCGAAATGGTTCTTGATAGTATAAAAAAAGATGATCCACTTTATGGCTCTATTAAGGAGATAAGGGAAGCGGCATGGCAGGCGGCGTCGCTGGCAAAGCAACTTCTTACCTTCACTCGGAAGCAGGAAACAAACCGCCAGGTATTAAATCTCAACGATGTAGTTTCCAGTGCTGAAAAAATGTTGAGGCGCGTCATAAGCGAGGACATTAAATTTGAATCATATCTCACCTCGGATCTGCATTTCATCAAAGCGGACTTAACGCAAGTTGAACAGATACTGATGAACCTTGCGGTAAACGCCCGTGACGCAATGCCTAAGGGCGGAAAACTGACGATTGAGACGAAGAATGTAGAACTCGGCGAGGAATACGCTGCAAACCATTTTGATGTAAAACCTGGCAATTATGTAATGGTTGCTGTAACGGATTCTGGTTGTGGGATGAGCAAAGAGCTGCAGTCGCGTATTTTTGAGCCGTATTTTACAACAAAGGAGAAAGGTGAAGGGACAGGGTTAGGTTTAGCCATCGTTTATGGTATTGTAAAACAGAACGGTGGGCATATCTGGGTTTACAGTGAAGAGGGAAAGGGAACGACTTTTAAGATATATTTCCCGCAGACGGAGGAAACAGTTGATGATGTTGTCATACCGGTTGATGTCCCAAAGCCGAAGCGTAACATAGAGACGGTTCTTATTGTGGAAGATGAGGATGCGCTGCGGAGTTTTTTGACGCGGATTTTCAAGCGCAAAGGTTATAATGTTCTGGAAGCGCGCCACGGGGGCGAGGCGCTGCGTGTTTGTCAGAAACATCCTGGACACATAGACCTCATGGTAACCGATGTAATTATGCCCGAGATGAGCGGACAGGAACTTACGAAGCGGATTATGCCACAGCGCCCCGGTATGAAGGTGTTATATATGTCAGGTTACACGAACAACACTATCGTGAAACATGGATTTCTTGAACCCGGCACGCATTTCATTGAAAAGCCGTTCTCAATGAGCGCTATTGAGCAGAAAGCGCGCGAAATGCTTGCATTATGACAAATCAATGTCAAATATCAACAGATTGTTGAAAAAGGCATGCAACCGCAGATGAACACGGATAGACACAGAATTTTTCCGCGAATTTATACGAATTTCTTTGCGTACTTTGCGTCTTTGGGGGGAATATACTGTTTTTCTATATATTGTCAAAGGTCAAATGCTATTCCCTTCTTAATTTGTTCAGGGATAAGTTTTGTCACTTGATCTCTTTCATTTATTTGACATTTGGGCTTTGTCATTTGAAATTGATCATTGGGTTACAACTTTTCTGTCGGTCTTCTGAACGGCGTTACTTTCCCGCCGGAATCGTTCAGTTCGGATTCCATCTTCGCCGCCGCTGATATTAATTCAGCGGGCGATGAACCCCATAATTCATAACGGGGCGTCAGCAGCCATACCCTTTCAAGTCGTTCCATAATTTCTTTGTGCATTTTTTTCGGCATTTCTCTAATCCGAAGACATCGCTGTAAATCCATAAAAAGAGTGTTTCGTATGGTCTTCCGCAGAATCTCAAGCGGGATATTCCGTCCCGCCACACCCATAAGTTCAAGCAATTTCGTCTCGTCCTCTGTCGGCGCCGTCTCTCCGCGAAGTGCGGCGTCCAGTTCTTCTATCGTGTATTCACGAGGATATTCGGGCCTGCACCGCAACTTGATCTCAATGAATTCCTCCGGATGTTCAACCTCTTTTCGGTGAACAACATCGGGAATCGCAGTGCAGAATCGTTCATCTGAGTCAATGAGATCAAACATCTCGCGGTAGGTAACCCCTGGCGAAAATCCCAGAACATCACATAGATAGAAAAACGCATCGTTCAGTGTAAGAATACCCTCATAGTGGAGAAGACCATAAAGCAGGTCAACAAACCTTCTCGGCGTACATGGCTTGCCTGCACCCTCTATCGGCGCAACAATCCGCCCCATTGCCTCCTGTTCCTGCTCCTCAAAATATCTCTCGTCCGTTTCCATTGTGAAATCGCCGTTGCGGAATGATTGCTCTATTTCAAAAAGCAGCGATTCCGATGCCTTTTTATTCTCAATATTTTCTGCGATGTTCTGAAGCCGCTCCGCCCGCTTTTCCGAGTCCGCTATTGCCATATCCCGCTTGATTTGCAGGTATTGCGTTACATCGGAAGCGATCTCGGAATGATTCCACAACCTGTCCAGAAGCGAAATCGCCCCCGGTGTTTCAAGCCACAGTTCCCTGAACATCCTGCAATACTCCATTGCGTATTCGGGTTCCTCAAGATTGATCTTAAAGTAAATATCCGCAGGCGGCGGCATCTGGATCAATATGAGCGAAGGCACATACATGTTACTGAAGAATGCCGCGCGGAGAGCGCCGACCGCTTCCCTTATTGGACCCAGTGAGTATAGCGTAAGCGCGCGGTTGTATAGTATGAACGGGTCTGGAATATCGTCGGGATAACTCTGTTCATACAATTCAAACTCGTGCATCGCATTGTGAAGGTCGCCCATAAGCAGGTAAAGGGAAGGGATGTGAAACCGAACACCCTGATTATCGTTCCTGTTGCGCTTCAGTATCTCCCTGAATTCCCGTATCGCCTGTTTGTATTCTCCCATGTCCCAGTAAAAAAATGCAAGCGCCTCCCGCGCACGCAGATACGGCCGCGTATCAATGTCTAACCACCATGTATATCCGTCGGGGGCATCGCCCCCAAGATTCTTTCTCTCCACCTGAATCGCTTTGTTGAAAAATTTCTTCGCTAACTTATGGTCGTAAAGATTCTGATAAATCTCGCCGATACCGCGGTATGCGTCTCCAAGTGTGAAATCCTTTTCAAGCGCACCCGTGAAACAGCACATCGCCTTTAAATAATCGCCGTTATAAAGCAACTCGTATCCTTCATCAACCCGGTTGAACACATCGTCATTTTGTGTCATATATTCTTGCATCGTTATTTAATTCTGCCGCTCCTCATTATTATATTAATGAACACACATTATTACCACAACGCTGTTTTATTATTTGTTTTTATAACCCTTCGGATTTTTTCCCTGTTTTCTATCTGCGCATGTGAAGCGCTGTAAGGCGCGATCTC
>JBFMBQ010000187.1:0-3526 GCA_040755115.1 bacterium | reverse complement strand
AAATGAAGGGACATAACTGGAAAAACCGAATTTTTCGTTTGAAATCGAAAAATCCAGTTTTCTATAAAAACTCCTTTTTTCATGCTATTATTTGCTTGTCCAAAAAATTTTAACTGGACAGTAGTGAGAATAAATAAAATTTATGCGGCGTCTGTTATCGGAGGAAAAAGACAGGCGGCAGCCGGTCGGTGGTTGAATGGGAAGAGATTATTACATCTCAATGCTTGTTGCGGCGGTGATATCGCTTGGTTTAGCCGCATATTCAAGGAGATTCAGATGGCATCCCATGTCGGGTTCCTTTTTCTGGACGATGCTCATGCTCGCCATGTGGGCGATGACCTATTATTGCGAAATGGCGTTTTCCGCCGCGCCGGGCAAGTTTCTCGCGGTGAGGGCGCGTCCCTTTTTTGCTTACGGAACGGAAATCGCTGTGATTTACCTGGCGGCGCGCTTTACGGGGTGGGTCCGCATTCTGAGATATCTGCCGCTGCTGTTCCTGATCCCCGCGTTATTTTTCGGTCTTGCCATTTTTGAGAATTACCACACCCTTTTCAGATTCAATTATGAAATTCATCATCATTCCGGGATTGTTACGGTTCATTTCAATAAAGGGATTTTATATCCATTCTACCTCGGATACGGCTATGTGCTGGTTATCGTTTATGAAAGCATTCTAGGTTTGTTTCTAATGAGGGCAGGACCGAACTTCCGGCTGCCGGTGATTCTTTTGATGATCGCTCAGCCTCTTGCGCCGGCTATGGATGTCCTGTACGACTTTGGCGTTTCGCCGGTTCCCGGGCACAATCTTGCCGCGCATTTTTTAATTGTTTCCGGCGTTATGATCACATTTTCGGTGTTCCGATACGGGCTGCTGTCTTTTACGACTGTAGCGCGGGGCGACGCTGTGGAGCACATAGAAGATATTATGGTGATAGTTGATTCCCGCGACAGGATTGTTGATTTCAATCATGCTGCAACCCGTAAATTCGGGATTTCAGGCAAGTCAATCGGCCATCATGTGGGAGAAGTGATCGGGGCGTGGGATGAACTGACTGAACGGGTCAGGCAAACCAATACTGTGACAGAAAAAGTAACCATGAATGCGGAAAAAACGAGCGGTATATATATGATTTCGGTAACTACTTTGGAAACTCCCTCTAAACAGAGAATCGGCAGGGTCGTGATTTTTCATGATATTACGGCGGAAGAGAAGGCGAAAGAGGCTCTGGCTGAAGCGGTGGAGCGGGCGAACCGTTTCGCTTCGGCGGCGGATTCTGCGAACAAGGCGAAGAGTGAATTTCTGGCGAAGATGAGTCATGAAATCCGCACGCCGATGAACGCTGTGCTCGGGTTGTCGGAGATTCTCGCGCAGACCGGACTTGATCCCGAGCAGAAAAAATTCACCGACGGCATCCGAGGCTCGGCAGAAGCACTCCTCAGTATCATAAACGACATCCTTGATTTTTCCAAAATAGAAGCCGGTATGCTTCATCTTGAAAACAAACCATTCAACCTGTGTGAAATTGTGGAACAGACGGTCTGGCTTATGTCAACGAAGGCTGCGGAAAAAGGCATTTCCATTCTGACGGAATATTCCGACGACCCTGGCGGTTTTTATATCGGCGACAGTTCTCGCGTTAGACAGATCGTGCTCAATCTGCTCAGCAACGCTGTGAAGTTTACGGAGCGGGGGAGAATAACAGTGCGGGTTCACGGTTCAGGGGCTGGAGATGAAACATCAGCGGAGGCGCCGGTGGTTCTGGAAGTGGAGGATACGGGCGTCGGCATCCCGGAAAACGAACTGGAGTATATTTTTGAAAAATTCCACCAGGTTGATTCCAACAAAGGTTCAGGGGTAGAAGGAACTGGTCTTGGACTTGCGATCACAAAACAGTTGGTTCAGATGATGGGCGGTGCGATAAGTGTCAGAAGCCGTCCTGGCGAAGGCAGTGTTTTTCGCATTGCGTTGCCGCTGCCCGCTGCCGGTGATCTTGCAGATGGCGCCGCCGATGAAAAAGTGCTTACTGATATTGTTCCGCGAGGTTTGCGCGTGCTTGTGGCAGAAGATATTGAATTGAACAGATTCATTGCCGTGCGGATGCTGAGGGACATGAGGTGCGAAGTTGACACTGCGGCGAATGGGCTTGAAGCGGTTAAACTTGCCGGAGCGAGGAATTACGATATTATTTTCATGGACTGCCGTATGCCAGAACTTGATGGTCTTGAAGCGACAAAAAGGATACGCGAACGGGAACATGCGGGCGTGAGGACGCCGATCGTGGCGCTGACGGCTGGTGCGCTGGAGGAAAACCGCGAGAACTGTCTTGCAGCGGGGATGGATGATTTCATCGCGAAGCCGATCAGGCAGGTTCAGTTGAAAGAAATGCTTCTGAAATATTGCACAACGGGTAGCAGCCGCGAAGGTGCAGCGTGTGAGGTTCACGGTTCAGAGGTTCAGGGTTACGAGATGAGTTGCACAACTGTCGCATTTTCGGATTCTCCTGCTATTTTTGACAGGAAGACTGCATTGGAACTTGCGGACGGAGATGAGGAATTCCTGAAAGATATTATCGTCATCTTTTTACGCGAGATTCCCGCCACACTCGGAAGACTTTCTGATGCGGCAACAAAGGGTGATATGAAAGAGGCACAGCGTGCTGCGCATTCGCTCAAGGGGATGTTCTCTCAGATATGCGCCGGAAAGGCGGTGCGCGCCGCACTCAATGTAGAGCAGGCTGCTGAAAATGAAAGGATAGATGATATAAGGTTGGGAATTTCTGAACTCGTCGCTGCGTGGGATGAGTTGAGAAAAGAACTGTTAAAAACGGGAACCACGGATGAACACGGATAAACACGAATTATTACTTGAGAACGAGACCCGCCAGATCATCAGTTGTGCAATGGAAGTACTAAACAATCTGGGGCATGGTTTACTTGAAAAGCCTTATGAGAATGCCTTAGTTGTAGAATTCGGTTTGCGTGGCATACCATTCAAGCAACAACCGCATTTTGATATAATTTACAAGGGAGTAAAAGTTGGAGAATATGCTCCCGATCTTGTTGCATTTGATCAGATTGTTGTGGATATAAAAGTGATTGACAAAATAACCAATCATGAAATTGGACAGATCCTCAATTATCTTAAGATCACAGGATTGAAATTAGGCATAATTCTTAATTTTAAAAGAGCAAAACTTGAATGGAAGAGAATTATTTCATGACAACATCAGAACCTATTTGTGTCAATCCGTGTTAATCAGTGGTTCTAATGAAAAACCGCATACTTCTTATTGATGACGATAAAGGCTTCGCGGAAGCGATCACCAAGAAACTCGCCATAGAGGGCTATGAAGTTGACTGGGCTGCGAGCGGCGAGGAAGGATTGAAAAAAGCGGACAGCGGCGATTATGCCGCAGTTGTCCTTGACTATCTGCTTCCGGGCATCAACGGCTTGGAAACCCTGGAAAGACTAAAAAAACAGTCGCCTTCAATGCCTGTAATTTTCATAACCGCCCATGGAGACCAT
>JBFMBQ010000186.1:0-3182 GCA_040755115.1 bacterium | reverse complement strand
TAGTGGGGCATTATCGGTATTATGGGATAAGCGGCAATATGCAAGGTTTGAGGAAATTTTATGTATTGACCTCAAAACTTGCCTACAAGTGGATAAACAGGCGTAGTCAGAGGAAAAGTTTCACTTATGAGAGGTTCTGTCGGTTTAAGAGATACAATCCGTTGCCTGAGCCGAAGATATATCACTTGACATACACCCTGTCCTCGTGATGAGGAAGCATTACTGAAGAGCCGTGTGTGGGAAAACTGCAAGCACGGTTCTGTGAGGGGCATTAAATAACCAATGAGGAGGTTATAAAAGATGTCTACTCGACAAAAAGAACCTGAGGTGCATAAGTTGACAGAAGAAGTTGAACAGACGGCAAGGCGTGGCGAATACTCAAATTTCACGAAGATACAGCACACACACCTTGATTTCCGCTTTGACTTTTCGCGGATTGTCCCTGAGGAAGGGAAGATTTATGTGCACACAAGAATATTTATGAGTCCCCAGCATGCGAAACTTTTTTTCAATGCGTTGCGCGAAAATATTGAACGCTACGAGCAGCAGTTCGGCAAGATAATGGCGCAGATGGAAAATATACCGCCTGTAGGCGAGGTTCATTAAGAAATGTAGGGGCGCACGGCAGTGCGCCCTTATTTAATGTGTAATCAGTGTAAATCCCTGCCGAAATATTTAATTCGTTTGCATTATCACGATAGTGATTGATACTGAATTTCTGATATCTGTTTACAATGCGATGTATGCGGCGGCGGGCGCACGCGGGTGGTGGCCCGGCAGGACGCGGTTTGAGGTGGTGGTCGGGGCGATACTGACGCAGAACACGGCGTGGGGGAATGTGGAGAAGGCGATACGGAATCTGCGCGGTGCAGGTGTGTTGAGCCCGCGCGCGATGGTGCGCCTGACAGAGGAAGAACTGGCAGAACTGATCAGACCATCGGGCTACTATCGTGTGAAAGCGCGGCGGCTGATGAATTTTATGAGGCTGCTTGATGAAAAATACGGATGCAGTCTGGATCGCCTCTTTCGTCTTGATGTCCCGCAATTGCGCCAGGTGTTGCTTGGCGTGAGCGGCATCGGAAAAGAAACGGCGGATTCAATCATACTCTACGCCGCCGGCAAACCGATCTTCGTGGTTGATGCCTACACGCGGCGCATATTTGCGCGGCACAGATGGTGTTCGGAAAACGCCTCTTATGATGAACTACAGGAATTGTTTATGAGCCATCTGCTGCACGATGTCCCTATATTCAACGAGTATCACGCGCTTCTGGTTTATGTAGGAAAACATTTTTGTGGAACAAGATCGCCCCGTTGCACAGAATGCCCGCTGAAAGATTTTTAAGATGTTGATGTGCGCAGATTTTTCTGATCAAGGAAAAAAATCAATGAAAAATATCATCAAAAAAAATAATTTACTGGATGGTGAAGTAGGGAAAAAGAAGTCTGCTGAAGATGTAGAGAGGAAAAACAAAAGTTTACTGCCAGTAGTTTTTGCACTAACACTGGTTTTTATCATATCTGTTCTGATCAGTCATTTTTTCTTATCTCCCGAGGCACGCATAAAACGGGTTGTAAAATCCTGTGCATCAGCGGTGAAGCGAGAAGATATTAAATTATTAATACGCTGTTTTTCTAAAAATTACTCGGATTCCGCAGGAAATCATAGAGAAGATATAAAGCAAATGGCGTCCGTTTTCTTCAAAATGGCTTCTGTCGTCAGAATTCAGGTTAAAAAAACAGCAGTAAAGGTTGAAGGAGACATTGGTGAAGCAAAGGTGGAAGGGTTTATGATCTACAAATTGAATGATACGACATTGCGATACAAGGCGGATACGCAAGCGCCGGTTCTGTTAATTTTTGAGCATGAGGACAGCGGCTGGAAGATCGCTGCAATAGAAGGAATGACAATAGACAAGAACAGCATGGAATTACTCAAAGATTATTAACTTCAAAAAATCTGTGTAAATCTGTGTCAATCCGCGTCAAAAAAGAATTAAAAACATCAGTCTTATTAAAACGCCTTTATCAACTTT
Organism: bacterium; assembly: GCA_040755115.1. Classification (GTDB taxonomy): domain Bacteria; phylum UBP15; class UBA6099; order UBA6099; family JBFMBQ01; genus JBFMBQ01. The sequence continues at coordinate 1,146 of JBFMBQ010000186.1, read as the reverse complement.
TTAATTAAATTCTTACTTCCTTGAGGTGATGTTTTCATCAGTTCAGTGCCGATCAACACCGCATTTACCTTCACCTTGCGTAATTCATAAATATTTGAAACACTTATCCCGCTTTCGCTCACGAGAATTTTGTCGCCGCCTATCATTGGCGCGAGCGCGAGGGTCGTGCTTATGTTTGTCTTATATTCCGGGTGAGATAGATCCCGGTTGTTTATCCCCACGATTCGCGCATCGGACGGCAGTTTTTTCAAATCTTCTATAGCGTGCACCTCAATTAAACAATCCATTCCGAGACCGCACGCAAGACGGTAGAATTTCTTCAATTCCCGTGAACTTAAAATGCTTGCGATTAACAGAAGTGCATCCGCCCCATAAGCCTTTGACTCATACACCTGATACTCATCAATTATAAAATCCTTGCGCAGAACGGGCAGCGTTGTATTTTCCTTGACCGCCTTCAACAATTTAATATCCCCGCCGAAATATTTCTTATCTGTCAGAAACGATATTGCAGATGCGCCGCCCGACCTGTAACATCTTATTCTTTCAAACACATCCTCTTTTCCTGTTTCCCTGATCGTCCCGGCGGACGGTGATTTGTATTTGATCTCCGCGATTATGGAAATATGACCTGGTAAGTATATAGAACCGCCGAAATCCACGCCCGCAAAATCTGCCCTTTCAATCCTTTTCTTTAAAACAGCCAGCGGAGATTGCTCTTTGCTTCTCATTATTTCATTTTCTTTATTTTTTAATATTTCTCTTAGAGAAGGGTTCTTTTGTTTTGTCATCTTGCACATATATTCCATTAATTTTATTATGGTCATTATGCCACAGAATCACTAAAACTCAAAATCCTATTTTGGAGTGCGACATCACGATGTCGCTTTCATTTACGGCGACATGTCGCCGTATAACAAGGCGGTGTCGTGTCACCGCACTCCAAAATTATCCGTTGATTTTTTATTGAGAGTGCAAAAAAGAATCAAAAATAATTTGCATTCTTTGATTTATGTCAAAGAAAAATCAATCCCAAACAGGGATAATGAAAGCAGAAAGGGGGATGATAAGATGCCAACCCAGACTCTATCAGCAGAAACCACCGATATGGATCAATACCTTAATAAAGGCATAAAGGAAATCATC
>JBFMBQ010000185.1:0-2994 GCA_040755115.1 bacterium | reverse complement strand
GACGCAACCTCCGCACGATCGCAGCCCTCACAGGGTAGAAAACAGGAATTGGGAAAGAGCCCGAGGCGTTGAGAACCTGATCAACAGATGCTCACACGAAGACTTTTTAGACAGGAACTAACTATCACGTTAACCTAACAGCTAACCGTTTATGACTACCAAAGAAAACCCCCGCGACGAACTTGAGAAAGATGATAATACATTAAAAATCGCCGATACTGAACAAGCGCCAAAAAAAACAATCGCAGAATTTGAAGATGAATTCAACGCATCCGAAATTGAGTTGCAAAACATCTATGGGAAGCAGGTCGAGAATTGGTCCCAATGTGTGGAGTTAAGCGGAGGGCGCTATGCATTGATCAATCCCCGCCGCGTGATAAAGGACGAAAGCGACCATCGTACGATCACGCGATACGAGCTGTTAGATAACCATTATTCCCCCAAGAATGGATTTACCATTAGCGGGTCAGCTGACCTGTTGAGTCACCAGGAATTCCGCAACAGTAAGTTGGGACAAACGATTCCCGAGAGTGAATATAAGAGTTTAGAACAATCAATAGAGAAATGGAAGGAAGCCTTATTCAACGCGAAACGATTGTTCGAAAAGCAAACAACCGAGAGGGAGCGAGCCTGGGATGCCCTCTTGAATGCTCAAAACGGCAAAACGACCGCTGAGGAGATTCAGAATCTTCGCCAACGTTATGTGAGAGAAGAAGAGATCTTCAAAGATGCCGAGAAAAATTACGCCAATATTAAGGCGCAGCATGACGGTGACGCGTCAATTCATCAATTTTTCTCTGATATTGACGCGGGAAATTACGGCAAAGATGCGCAACAGATCATGAAGCGGCTAAATGAAATCACGATCAAGGACAATATATTCAACGAACAGAGGGAGGGTGAGGAACTTAAAAAGATTGAGAGCGTCGAGCAGGCGATCGCGTCATTGGAAACCGCGGCTGATGTGAAGGTCTACCTCGCCCAGCTCGGCATCAAGTCCATAAAAATTGACCAATGGCAACAAGTGCCTCCCGCTCTGAAAGAAATGGGAGCGTGGAACGACCACTTCTACGGGCCGGGCATGAAGATAGAACTGCCGCCGTACGGAAGTTTGGAGGAGGCGCATGCGGCGCAGGTCTCCCTTCAGACCGCGCTGAAAGGTATGGAAAAACAACTGGATAAAGCGGGGGACTTCGCGCGCCGCACGGTCATGAGGGCATTTCGTCTCCAGATCATCCTCGCCGAATGGTGCAAATGGCACCATGCGCCGGATGCGGACAGGAAGAGCAATTACTTCTCCATTGACGAGCTTGCCTGTCCCTCTGCAGAATAACCAGATATTCTGCTGCTACTTATTAACGTTGACGGCGCAGTCTCAAAACCGCGCCGCTCATTTATTTTCAACACTTTACAGACTGTAAGGACTTGATGGGCTTTCGACTTGTTCACACACCATTGTGTTTGAACAGCACGAACGGAGTTTTAAGGATGATGATAATATCCAGCATCATCGACCACTGCTCCACATAGAGCGTGTCAATGCGGGCTTCCTCTGCAAAGCTTAAATCCGTCCTCCCCGACACCTGCGCCAATCCGGTAATGCCGGGGCGGATCGTCAAAAGCTTTTTCTGCTGCGTCTCGTACTGCGACACCTCTTGCGGCTCGTGCGGCCGGGGACCCACGAGCGACATCTCGCCCTTGAATACATTCCACAACTGCGGCAGTTCATCAATGCTCCAGCGTCGCAAGAATTTGCCGAGGCGCGTCACGCGCGGGTCGTGTTTCATTTTGAAGAGAGGGCCTTCACTGCGCTCATTGAGCGCCCACAATTGCCCCTTCATCTCATGCGCGCCCGCGATCATTGAGCGGTATTTATAGAGTATGAACCGTTTGCCGCGCGCCCCGATCCGCTCAAGCCCGACAAACACCGGACCTCGACTGTCGAGAATAATTGCTCCCCCCGCCACCATCGTCAAGGGAACCAACAGCAGTAATCCCAGCGTCGCGATACAAAGATCAAACAGCCGTTTCCACACTTTTCCCAATCCGTCGAGCCGCGTCGCGCGGACCTCGATTATGGGGATACCAGCGATGAGATCAATACCGATGTTCGAAGTTTGTCCTCCCAGGAGCTCTGCGGTATAGCGAAAACCAACTTGATGCGCGGTGCAAAAATCAATGAGCGATTTCATGCACTCTCTGGTAATGTCGGGATCCGTGAGCACCAGCTCGTCAATGTTATTTCCGGCTTGTATATATGTTCTTAACACCTTCTCGCTTTCCACATCCCAATGTAAAATCCGCTGCGCAATGTGGTGGCCGCCCGCGGATGATCCAAATCGCGACGCGAGAAGCGCATGCGCAGCCGCATCATTGCCCACGATCACCACCTCGTGTAACCCCTTTCCCCGCGCCCAATATGCGCGCTTACATAATCTCATGAGAAACCGTTCAATGCCCACATACAACACTGCGAATATCCATGATGCCAGCAACATGAATCGGGACGAAAAGATGGCGCGGGAAAAGAAAAAAATAAGTACTACCGCAAGCATGTCGGTAGAACACGCAAGCGCGATCCGCGTAACCACGCTGAAAAATTTCCTCTCCCGCATTGCATACAATCCTGAAAACGAAAATATCACGAGCCAACCTGCGGCGATGGCCATCACGAGGGGAAAATATTCACGGAAGGGTAGGTCAAACACCACCGGCCGTACCCGCTGCACAAAATCCGCATATCGCAGAACGTATGCAGTGGCCGCTGCGCCGACGATGGCAATATAGTCCATGGGCACCAACGCGGCAGTAAAGTAAATATCAGATTTGCGCATAGGATATCCAATTCAGCTTATATACTCGCCTCACTAGTACCACATCCACTTAATTTTTACTGATAAATATGATAGAATGAACGCATAAGGCCGATTTTAGCAACTCAAACAAACACCAAACGCCTATGCGGACAAAAAAATACCCTGTGGCATTGACACC
>JBFMBQ010000184.1:0-2525 GCA_040755115.1 bacterium | reverse complement strand
TTATAGCCGCAGATTGCACAGATTCTGTAGGGGCAAGGCATGCCTTGCCCCTACTTTATCAAAATATTTTAATAATTTCCATATTGTAATGTAAATGGACATGTTAATCACAATTCAGGTAAAATAAACACGCTGCAAGTCATACGAAAGAGGTGAAAGAATGATGGAAACAAAAAGTGTCAAAATATTTACGCAGATCGTGATAACAATTTTAGGATTGTTCTCATCCATCTGTCATGGGTATGTTCTTATGCCGACGCCGCAATGGATTAACCCTCTGGGCATTGAAGAAAAGATACTTCAAATAGACAAAGGGAAGGTCTTTTTGTCTAAAGAAACCACCGAAGGCGATCCGATAGTTTTGAAGGCACTGCGCGAAATTTTCCCTGCGGCGAACTTAACAGATAAGGAAATTGAGGCATTGCCGACAGGCAGTACACTGGTGAAAAACAAAATAGTAAGCGATGAATCAGATTTAACATACACAATTACATGTAGTATTTTATCTTGCGATGATACCTTACGCGAGACGATGAAAATGCAGGGATATTCACTTGACATCAAGGATGTTGACGGGCGAAATCTGATCACAATACAGGCAATGACGCCGATGGGGCAGTTTTATGGTGTTAAAACTCTGAAGCAACTCGTGGTCGGTGAAACTATCCCTACAATTGTTATGACTGATTTTCCTTTATTTATGGGGCGCGGCGTCCTTGAGGGCTTCTACGGGGAGCCGTGGGACAAGGCGAAGCGGAAAGAGATGATACGCTGGATGTCGGATTACAAGTTTGATATCTTCATGTATGCACCCAAAGATGACAACAAACTGCGTTTCTCATGGCGTATGCCTTATACGAAAAAGGAACTGGACGAGATTAAAGAACTTTATGAACTTGCAAAAGAGAACTTTGTTGAATACTGCTGGGCGTTGAGTCCCGGTATGAGTCTGAATTTTGCGAGGGACAAGGACTTTGAAATTGCACTGAAAAAATTCCGAAGCGTTATGGAGCAGGGTGTGAAATGCCTCGCAATCGCCTTTGACGACACGAATCTCGCGCTCACCCCCTACGACCGCGACAAATACAAAACCTACTGGGAAGGACAGGTGGACTTCGCGAACCGCTTCATAGAAGAATTGTTGAAGATAAACCCTGAAGCGAATATAGCGTTTGTGCCAAACGATTACTGGGGCAACCTTGCGCCCACTTCCGAATATCTGCGTTATATCGGGCGACATCTTGATAAGCGATACCGCATCGGCTGGACAGGCGACAAGATCATCCCCGAAACGGTTACGCCGTCGGATGCGCAGTTTTATGAATTTTTCATCGGACGCCAGCCCCTTCTCGGCGATAACTATCCTGTAACCGACAGCATCACAACCGCCGGCGGGCGGATAAGTTTCGGTCCGCTGCGCGGGCGGGATGCAAGTCTTTACAGATACATTCATAGTTATGTCGCAAACGCAATGCCGCTGCCTTTTGCCTCCAAGCCGGCTTATGTAACTATTGCCGATTATGCATGGAATCCCTATAGATACGATGCTGAAACGGCATGGGTGAATGCGTGGAAGTCGCTCGCTGGTGAAAAAAACTATGAGCCGTTTTACTTTTTTGCGCAGCAGAATGCCTCATCGTTTATCTGGGAATACGAGGCGATGGAGTTGACGGAGGCGACCCGCGCCTTCTGGATGGCTTATGAGAAGAAGCCTGATTATGATTTTGCTGCATCGGCGGCGGCACTGCGTAAATTTTTTCAGCGATTCTCTACTATCGGCGACGAACTTGACGCAGCGAAAAATCAGGAGACCGAAGGCATAATAGATGAAATCAAACTTTGGATTGATAAACTTGAATTGTATGGGCAGGCTGGATTGATTTCGGTTGATCTGCTTGAGGCGAAGTTCCGCGACGGGGCGGTGGATCAGGAAAAACTCAAGCAACTTGAGCAGATCAGCGACGAGGCGGCGAAGAGCAAGGCGGTCGTAACGAAGATGGTAATGAAAAATCACCTTGACCGCGCGCTGGCGGTTCTGAAGGACCTGCCTGTTCCCGAACCAGAGAAGTTTCAGTCAATAATGAAGCAGGAATGATCAATCAAAGTCATTTTTAGACGCTGACCACGCTGATTGCGCTGATTACGCTGAAAAAAACAGAGGATTTTCGTGTGCCCAAACTCAAGGTTATCTTGATTAAATTCGGTTTAGGATTGTATAATTAATAAAAGTGTTGTAGTAGTGAGATAACGAGCATCGCTTGGAGAGGTGGCCGAGTGGCTGAAGGCAGGCGCCTGCTAAGCGTCTAAGGGCTTAACAGGCTCTTCGCGGGTTCGAATCCCGCCCTCTCCGCTGAACCCAGCGCTTGAAAAATGTGTTGCTGATTGACAATCAGCATCAGCGGAAATCGGCTTGTTATCAAGCCGTTTTTTGTGATCGGTGTTTTTGAGCGCCAAATTTGAGTTTGCGGGGTTTTTTCCACTTTTTCTGTATGTGCTGCATCGGAGTTCATTTTTACCATCTCCGT
>JBFMBQ010000183.1:0-3783 GCA_040755115.1 bacterium | reverse complement strand
CCGCCACCCGCCCCTACATCTGTGTTAATCCGTGTTCATCTGTGGTTCGTCTTTTTATCGCCGAAGGCGATTAATTAAAAATTCTAAAATTTTTCTTGCAAAAAGCATATCAATGAACATAAAATTATCGGGATATAAACTTGCTGGAATGATTGTTATGCATAAGCCGCTTTATAAATCAATCAAAATTCCCGATTCAAAATTCAAAATTCAAAATTCAAAATTAATAATTATCTTATTTCTCCTTGCACTGTTTGCACGCTCCGTCCTTGCGCAGGATGCACAACCGAAAAGCGACGAGATATTTCTGCGAAGCCTTGAAGACTTCAAAGTTGAAGAAAAGGTCTCGCCTTACAGGGATATTCCCCTTGACCACTGGGCTTACCAAGCGGTTAAGCACATGGCGAATTTAGGGCTCCTTGAAGGATACGAGGGTGGGTTCCAGGGCGACCAGCCGCTGACAAGATACGAACTCGCTGTGATCGTCTCACGCATGATTGACAAAATGAGGGAATGGATAAAAACGGGCGAGGTCAGGACTTCTGGCTCAACCGTAGATGCAGGGGCAAGTTTAAAACCTGCCCCTACCGTTGCACCACCACCCCAACCCGCCGGGGACATAGTAATCACACCACAAAAAACCGCCGGAACCGGTGAAAGAACTATAACACATAAAGACATAACGCTCAAAACCAAAGCCCCGGCAATGATTGGCGAGCCAAAGGAGAAGGAGAAAAAAGAGAAAGAGAAGGAAGACAAGGAAAAGAAAATCAAGGTGCCGGATGCGCTTGAAAAAACCGCTAAAAAACACGAACTGACCGAGAAGGATGTTGACATATTTGAGGCGCTTGTTGATTATGTGAAAGACGAGTTGAAAGAAAAGCAAAAAGAGATAAGCGCGGAGATAAAGGAGATCGGCAAAGAGTTAAAATCAAGCCAGAAAGATATTACAGATCTTCAAAAAGAGAATGAGCGGTTCAGGGTAACAGGCGGTGTGAGTTTTTCGCTTTCAACTGAACAGGAAGAAGGCGGCAACGCGAGTGTGGGAGACGATTCTTCAATAAGTTTCAGTTTTTACACTAAACCAAGGAGGACAGATGATCTCACTGTAACACACGGCGCCCTCACTGACGGTGATCCATATATTAAATACCAGAATTTTTTAGGCGGGGCGAGAAACCTTAAATTCCGTGCGTTGTATATGGGACCTGTCAGCGCTTTTTCATCACTATTTACAACTGGACTCGGTGTAAGTTACACCGGCATAAACACCGAAATGCTGATCGGCAACGATTACACATTTGTATTGGGCATCGGGCGGAAAGATGTTAAAAACTATTTATATATGACAAGTTTGCGGTTCAATCTCTTCAATGAGACAAGGTCTATGGCACATCTCACAAGAATGTTCACCTTTCAGGACAAGAGCCAGATAACCTGCACAATCGGAGCATGGAGCGGTAGTGCACCTTGCACACCCGATGAAAGCAACAGCATTACAAGTTTCTTCTTAAGATACCCTCTTATACCTGGAACCTTCCTTACTGCCGAATACGCCCACTCCACCTACGGACGGCGGGGATTTAACATGATGTATGATAATACTGCAACAAACTTTGACCCTGCAAATATGTTCGTTTCAGGCACAACCGGCTGGCGCCCGATCCCGAACCAATCGGATCAGGACGATTCATTCGTGATAAATCTTGATTATACCAAAGGCGACCTCAGGATACCTGCAATAGGATATGCACGACTCGGCAAAAAATTCGTGAGCAAATATATGGGACTTGCGGGCGTCAGCACGGAAGACCTCGCCGGCGGTCTTATACCCATACAGATTCAGGGTTTTGAAGTGTTTTATGTCGCTCAGGGGGCGCTTGCAAAGAGAAAAGAAAATTTTAATCTGGAATTCACGCTGGTGAAACTCAGAGAGATAGATCCCATCTATCTTGACTGGAGCCGATTTGACACTGCAATGGCGTTTCAGGCTATTGACAAGATAAACAACAGGACGAGAGACGGCAGGATAGAAGCCTTCATTGCACAAAATAAACTAACATATTATTTTTCGGATACTTTTTCAATATCCGGCGAGTTTACTTTCGCGGACGGCGGGCTTGGACCGGATTGTCTTGACGGCGAATTTGTCCAGATAAAGGACGATGAGGGTAATGTGATAGACGCCGTTCTCGGCGACGGCACGAGGGACTGTTCCGCTGCGAACGCTGCAAACGATTTGCCATTTCTTCTGAATTTCAGTTCAAAATCAAGTGAATATAACCTTTACTGGCGTATGGCATCCAAGACGGAATATACTCTTGAATTCAAGATGAGTGAGTTGACTATTGACGCTTATATGGGAGAGGAAGCAGGCGCGAAGCAAGCAGTGCAGGCATTGACAAACTTAACCGATCAGGGAACTGATTACGAATTCAATCAAAGTCTCACCTACAGACTTACGGATTTTTCAAGCGTGAAGTTCTGGTATAACAACCGCTTTGGACGCGAGGACTTCGGGCGGGTAAAATCAGCAGATAAAGAATCCTACGGCTTCAGTTTTTCAATGAGTTATTAAATATTTGTAAATCGTTGAGCGGTTGCGCGGCTCGAATCATCTGTCGGTGATCGTTATTCTGGTAAAAAAACCGTAATACGAATGACGATTAACGATTCCAGCAGCGCAATCGCAACCAAATGTAGGGGCGCACGGCCGTGCGCCCCTACTATTACGGCTCTTCAAGTGTGATTGCCCCTGTCGGGCAGGCACTTTCACACGCGCCGCACTCTATGCACTCCTCCGCATGCACCACATACGCTTTGCCATCGCGTATCTCAAACACATTCGGTTCAACAGGGCATACCTCGTAACATTCACCGTCGCCGTTGCATTTCTCAAGGTCTATTTTTGGCGGCATACTTTTTTCACCCTCCATTCAATTTTTTTTGTCTCAATAATAGCAACCCGTTTTATCGTTTTCGCATTATATAGTAAAATGATCAAATTATGTCAAGTCTATTTTAATCAAAATGAGTAGAAGCGAGGATTGCCTCGTCCTTTGGGCAGGGCAAGCCCTGCCCCTACTATTAAAGAGGTGCAACTATGTCAAAACCACTCGCCGCAATAATCGGCTGCGCAATGACAGAGGTTCGCGACCGACAGGAAAAAAGTCCCCTTGAACTCGCTGCGCAGACCTTTCACGAGGCACTGAAAGATTCAAGTCTCAATAAAAGCGATATTGACGGATTCTTCATCACACCTGAGGGTTTCGCAGCGCCGAACGCAATGATCTGGGGACCGCGCCTGTGCGAATATTTGGGCTTATCACCAAAATCTTTATCCCAGATTGAGTGCGGCGGGGCTTCATCACAAGTTTCCCTCAAGCACGCCGTCAATGATATCGCAGCCGGAAACATTGATATTGCTGTTGTTCTCGCGGTTGATATTCACATGCCGGTTGAACCACTGGATCAGAAGATTTTTCTGAACATGCTGATCTGGACGCAGACCGGGCTTTACGGTCCGCACCTTGCGCTTTACGGATTGTTCACACCGATTCCGATGTATGCGATGTGCGTTCAGCGATATATGTATGAATACGGCGCTACAGCGGAAGAAATCGCTCATCTGCCAGTGATACTTCGTGAAAATGCCTCTAAAAATGAATACGCACAATTCCGCAAACCCATAACAGTTAATGATGTCCTTGCCTCAAGAATGGTATCTCTGCCGATCCATCAACTTGAATGTTGCCCGCTTTCGGATGGTGCGGCAGCGATTGT